>DATBBR010000050.1 GCA_036270875.1 Acidimicrobiales bacterium | reverse complement strand
CTTGCGCGTCGGCCCGAGACCGGGCACGTCGTCGAGCACGCTCTTGGTCATGCGCTTCCCGCGCAGCTGCCGGTGATAGGTGATGGCGAAGCGGTGCGCCTCGTCCCGGATCTGCTGCAGCAGGTACAGCGCCTCGGACGTGCGGGGGATGCGGATCGGGTCGGCCTGGCCGGGGACGTAGACCTCCTCGAACCGCTTGGCCAGCGACGCCACCGGGATCTCCTCGTCGAGGCCCAGTCGCTCGAGGACCCTGATGCCCACGTTGAGCTGGCCCTTGCCGCCGTCGAGGAGCAGCAGCTGGGGCGGATAGGCGAAGCGCCGTCGCCTGGCCCGCTCCCCCAATGGCGCCTCCCGCTCGGCCAGCAGCGCGGTGAACCGACGGGTGAGCACCTCCTCCATCGCCGCGTAGTCGTCATTGCCCTCGACCGAGCCGACCTTGAAGCGGCGGTAGTCGCTCGTCTTGGGGATCCCGTCCTCCATCACAACCATCGAGCCGACGTAGTCGCGGCCCTGGATGTGGCTCATGTCGAAGCACTCGATCCGCAGCGGTGCCTCGGGCAGGTCAAGCGCTTCCTGCAGCGCGTTGAGGGCACGGGCCCGGCTGTTGTGATCGGCGCCCCGCCGCAGGCGATGGCGGGCGAACTCCTCCCCCGCGTTGCGGGTCACCGTGTCGTGGAGCGCCCGCTTGTCGCCCCGCTGGGGGACGCGCACGACGACCCTGGAGCCCCGCAGCGACGCCAGCCACGCCTCATGCACGGCAAGGTCCTCGGGCTCGTCGGGGACCAGGACCTCACGGGGGATGTCCATGATGGCCTCGGCGTAGATCTGCTCGAGCACATGGCCGAGCAGCTGGGGACGGTCAAGGTCCTCGACCTTGTCCACGATGAAGCCCTTTCGCCCCACAACTCGGCCGCGGCGGACGTGGAACACCTGCACGGCCGCCTCGAGCTCATCCTCGGCCACGCCGATGACGTCGAGGTCCTCGGGCCGTTCGGTCACCATCTGCTGCTTCTCGATGGCCTTGCGCACCGAGGTCAGCCGGTCCCTGAGGCGGGCGGCCCGCTCGAACTCCAACCCCTGGGCGGCCTCGCGCATCTGGGTCTCGAGGCGACGGACGATGGTGTCGGTGTCTCCGGCCAGGAAGTCGACCAGCTCACCTACCAGGCGGTCGTAATCCGGCTTGTCGATCTCGCCCACGCACGGACCGGTGCACTTCTCGATGTGGTACATGAGGCAGGGGCGGCCGAGCCGCTGGTGGTGCGCGAGCTTGTTGTCTGAGCACGTCCTGACCGGAAACGAGCGCAGGAGCAGGTCGAGGGTCTCCCGGATGGCGTAGGCGTGGGCGTAGGGACCGAAATAGCGGACGCCCTTGCGCTTGCGGCCCCGCATGACCATCGGCCTCGGCCACTCGTCGTCGAGCGTCACGGCGAGAAATGGGTAGCTCTTGTCGTCCCGGAGCCGGATGTTGAAACGGGGCCGGTGGGCCTTGATGAGGTTGTACTCCAGCATCAGGGCCTCGACGTCGTTGCGAACCTGGATCCACTCGACGCTCTCGGCGCTCGCCACCATCTGCGCCGTCCGCGGCGGGAGGTTGGCCGGATCCTGGAAGTAGCTCGCCAGACGGTGACGGATCGAGTGGGCCTTGCCTACGTAGATGACCCTCCCCTCGACGTCCTTGAACTGGTACGAGCCAGGAGCGTCGGGGATGGTCGCCGTGGCAGGCCGTTGCAGCACGTCTCCAAAGTCTATGAGCAGCGGCACAGCCGGCAGCGCTGTAGCCTCCAGGCGCCGTGGCGACGCGTCAGCCTCGGGGGCTTCTTTGGGGCGCGCTGTTCCGTGTGGAGCCGAGCCGGCCCGCTGTCGGCGCGGGTCTGCGGGTGGCGGCCGCGATCGCCGTGCCTCTGGTCATTGGCCTCGGGATCAACCGGGTGACGGTGGGCGCGGCCGCGGCCCTCGGCGGGCTCAACGTGGGAATGGCCGACTCCGGGGGCCCCGAGCGGACCCGGGTGGCGGCCATGTCCATCGCCGCCGTCGCCGACGCCGCCGCATTCGCCCTTGGTATCGCCGCGGCACGGTCCCTGGGCACCGCTGTGCCGCTGATGCTGGCCATCGCCTTCGCCGGGGGCATCGTGACCCTCTACGGCCGGGTGGCGGGCAATGTCGGCTTCGTCGTCACCGTCGTCTTCATCCTGGGCCTCGGCTTTCCCCCTGGCGCGTTGAGCGGGGTCGAGGCGCTCTGGGTCTCCCTCGTCGGCGGGGTCTGGGCGATGGTCCTCGCTGTGGCCCTGTGGCCCCTGCGCCCGTACGCGGGGGCGCAGAACGCCGTCGCCGGCTGCTACGTGGCTGTGGGCAGGCTGGTGACCGAGGCGTGCTCGCCGGTGCGGCGCGCTGGAGCGGTGGGCCGGGCCTCGCGCCACGCCCGGGAGGCGCTGAAAGATGCTGATGCGATGGTTGGCGCGACGCGCTTCGGGCGGGACGGCGAGAGCCTCGCCGGCCGAGTGCTCGCCGCCCTCAACGAGGCAGCGGGGGTGGTGCTCGACGTCGCCGACGGCCTGGCCGAGGAGCTGGCCGACAACCGACCGGGGGCCACGGCGACCCAGGTGCAGGCGGCGGGCGAGAGGATGAGCCAGACCCTCCGCTCGGTGGGCAATGCCGTGCGGGCCGGCAGCCGGCCCGACGTGACGGGGGCGGAGACTGCCGTCGGGGACCTGGACGAGGCGGTGAACGCGCTCACGGCTCGCGTGCTGCGGGGCGCCGGCGACAGCAGCGAGCTGGCAGCGCTGCGTCCCGTGAGCAACTCTTTTCAGCGCCTGCGGGATGGGGTCGCTGACGCCGCGTCGTTGGCCATGGACCTGCGCGGGCGTTCCGTGGGAGATGACGTCCAGCGGCTGATCGCCTCGACCGGACCGACGCGCCGCGAAGGAGGGCGCCGCCCGGCCCATCTCGGCCGGTGGGTCGCCCTGACGAGCAACCTCACCCTCGACTCGGTCGCCCTTCGCCACGCCCTGCGGTACGCCACGGCGACGACGGTCGGCGTGATCATCTTCCGCAGCCTGAGCCTGCCCAAGGGGTACTGGGTCCCCCTCACCATCGCCGTGATCCTGAAGCCCCACGCCGGCGTCACGCTCCAGCGGGCCCTCCTCCGCGTCGGCGGCACGATCCTCGGCGCCCTGCTGGCTGTCGCTATCACCGCCACGGTGACCAGTGACTGGGCGCTGGCGCTGCTGACGATCCCGGTGGCCGTCGTCGCCTTCTCGTTCCAGCCTCACAACTACGGGCTCTGGGTGATCTTCTTCACTCCCCTCGTCATCCTTCTGACCGAGGTCGGGCATCCCGGGCAGTGGACCCTCGCCGGCTGGCGGGTTGCCGACACCCTCATCGGCGGCGCTCTCGCCCTCGCCGGTAGCTACCTGCTCTGGCCGGACTCCTCTCGAGGGACGGCCCACCGGGAGCTGGGCGCGGCGGTGATGGCGAACCGGGCCTATTTCTGCGCCGTCATGCGGCGGTACATCTGGCCGGGACCCACGACCGATGGTCTGGAGGAGCCACACCGAATAGCCGCCCTGGCGGCCGACAACGCCGAGGCCGATCTCCAGGGTCTTCTGGGCGAGCAGCCCCGGGGTGGTGCGCTCGTGAAGCAGTTCTGGACCCTGGTGGGCGCCAACCGCCGCGTCTACAGCGCGGTGACCGCCCTCGAGGCCCACCTCGGCACCTTCACCGGGCGCCACCCGGTTCCGAGCCTGCCCGAGCTCTGCCGGCACCTCGACGCCGCCCTCGGCGATCTCGGGGGCGCCCTCCGACTCGGTCGCCCACCCGCCCCGCTTCCGCGCCTCCATGAATCCCTGAGCGCCCTCCAGGAGCGCCTAGGGACGGCGCGGTTGGCTCGAGCGAGGGAGCGGTCAGTCGGCGAGGCCGGGCCGGGAGGCGGGCCCAGTGGTGAGGCCGGGCCGGGAGGCGGGCCCAGTGCGACGGCCCGCTCGTCTGTCGTGGAGGAGCTGCGGGACGAGTCCCTCGTGGTTGCCGAGGCCGAGCGCCTCGTCAGGGCGGTCGAGGCCATGCGCTCGGCGCTGGCCGGCCGCTGACCCGGCGGCGGCACGAGACTCCATATCACCGGTCGTCCGCCTACACTCTGGTGTACGCCGGCCTGGTACTCCGGCGACATACACGCTCCGAGGCCGACAACCCCGCGGATGGGCGACCAGGCTGTCCCCGCCGGCCGAGATCGGAGCGCTCCCCAGAGAGGGGTTTCCCAAGATGCTGCGACTCCAGACACCGCTCCCCGAGCGCTATACGGGCGCGTCGCCAGAAGAGCTGGCCGGGCGGATCGGGGCGGCCAAGGCCGCCCTCGGGCCGAGATTGCTCGTCCTCGGCCACCACTACCAGCGGGACGAGGTGATGCGGTGGGCCGATGCCCGGGGTGACTCGTTCGGCCTCTCCCGCACGGCCGCCGACCGTCATGACGCCGACTTCGTCGTCTTCTGCGGCGTCCATTTCATGGCCGAGTCGGCGGACATCCTGACCAGCGCCCACCAGGCCGTGTTGCTCCCCGATCTCAACGCCGGGTGCTCGATGGCCGACATGGCCGACGTCGAGTCAGTCGAGGAGGCCTGGGAGGAGCTGGCCACCGTCACCGACGTGGAGCGGATCGTCCCGATCACCTACATGAACTCATCGGCGGCCCTCAAGGCGTTCGTCGGTCGTCAGGGCGGGGCGGTGTGCACGTCCTCGAACGCCCGGGCGGTGCTCACCTGGGCCCTCGGCATCGACGGCTCCGAGCCCAGGGGCGACAAGGTTCTCTTCTTCCCCGACCAGCACCTGGGGCGCAACACGGGTCACCAGCTCGGCTTCACCGAGGACGACATGCGCGTGTGGAACCCCCGGCGCCCGCTAGGAGGTCTGGAGGGCCCGGACGTGAAGGAGGCCACGTTCCTCCTGTGGAAGGGCCACTGCTCGGTCCATCAGCGCTTCCGACCCGAACATGTGGAGGCCTTCCGGGCCGAGCATCCCGAAGGCGTGGTGATTGCCCATCCCGAGTGCGCGCGCGAGGTGGTGGAGCTGGCGGACCAGGTGGGTTCGACCGACTTCATCATCCGGGCCGTGGGCGAGGTACCGGCGGGCACCGCGGTCGCGGTTGCCACCGAGATCCACCTCGTCCAGCGCCTGGCCCACGAGCATCCTGATCTGTCGGTTGTCTCGCTGGACCCGTTGATCTGCCCGTGCTCGACGATGTTCCGCATCGATGACGCCCACCTGGCCTGGGTGCTCGAGGGACTCGTGGACGGCGATGTGCGCAATCGCATCACCGTCGACGAGGAGACGGCCCGCTGGGCCCGAGTGGCGCTGGAGCGGATGCTCGAGATCGTCTAGCTCCGTGGCTCGCCAGCCTCGGTGCCGTCTCCCGCACTTGGGCGTGTTTCACCTTACGTCGAAATCGGTCGCCGATCGGCCGGCCACTTCGCCCACTCACGACCGCTGTCCCCGGCCGCAGGGCTACAGGTCGCCGGAGGTGATCACGTAGCTCCGGCCGCCCGGGGCCACGGTGGCGGTCACGGATCTATCGCTGATGAAGAAGTTGGAGTTCGTGGTCGGGCCGCCGCTGCTGAAGCGGACGTCACAGGTGTAGTCGGAACGCCGGGTGTTGACGCAGGTCACCTGAGTCACCTTGGTACCTGCCGGCAGGCCGCTGGTGCCGCTGTCCAGCTTGTGCTGGGCCGAGTCCCGTATGGCCGAGGCCAACGTCGTGGGGTTGTCGAGCCGGCCGGTGCTGCCGCCGCCGCCTCCGCAGGCGGCGGCCACTGTCCCCGTCACCAGGGCGGCTGCGGCCACATCTGCCAATCGCATCGAGCCCCCTTTTCGACCAAAGGTGGAACGCGACCAATAGCCTGGACGCACTCGTGGCCGGGCGCTAGTGGTCCAGGACCCTGGTCAGGAACTGACCGGTGTAGCTCTCGGGGGTCTTGGCGACCTTCTCGGGGGGGCCCTCGGCGACGACGGTGCCGCCGCCCTCGCCGCCCCCTGGGCCCAGGTCGACGATCCAGTCGGCCGTCTTGATGACGTCCAGGTTGTGCTCGATGACGATCACGGTGTTCCCCTGGTCCACCAGCCGGCTCAGGACGCCGAGGAGCTTGCGCACGTCGTCGAAGTGCAGCCCCGTCGTCGGCTCGTCGAGGATGTACATGGTGTGGCCCGTCGACCGCTTCGACAGCTCGGTCGACAGCTTCACCCGCTGCGCCTCGCCGCCGGAGAGCGTCGGGGCCGGCTGGCCCAGCCTGACGTAGCCCAGGCCGACATCGACGAGTGTCCGCATGTGACGGGCGATCACGGGCTGGTTGGCGAAGAACTCGAGCGCCTCCTCGCACGACAGATCGAGCACGTCGGCGATGTTCTTCCCCTTGAAGGTGACGTCGAGGGTGTCGCGGTTGTACCGGGCCCCCTTGCAGACCTCGCAGGGCACGTACACGTCAGGGAGAAAGTGCATCTCGATCTTGATCGTCCCGTCCCCGGCGCACGCCTCGCATCGTCCTCCGGCCACGTTGAACGAGAACCGCCCGGGCTGGTACCCCCTGACCCTCGCCTCCTGAGTCTGGCTGAAGAGCTTGCGGATGGCGTCGAACACCCCGGTGTAGGTGGCCGGGTTCGACCGGGGCGTGCGCCCGATCGGCGATTGGTCCACGTCGATGACCTTGTCGATGGACTCGGCGCCCTCGATGGTGCGGTGCCGGCCAGGCACGACCTTGGAGGAGTAGATGCGCTTCATGAGGCCCCGGTAGAGGATGTCGTCCACGAGGGTCGACTTCCCGGAGCCTGAGACCCCGGTGACCGTGATGAAGCAGCCCAGGGGAAGCTCGACGTCGATGTCCTTCAGGTTGTGCTCCCGGGCCTCCCTGATGACCAGCCACTCTTCGCCCGGCTCGCGCCGCATCTGGGGCACGGGTATCGACAGCTCGCCGTTGAGGTAGCGGCCCGTCAGCGATCGCCCGCATTTCTCCAGCTCGGACAGCGGCCCGGAGCAGACGATCTCACCCCCGTGCTCGCCGGCGCCGGGACCGATGTCGACGACGTGGTCGGCGATCCGGATGGTCTCCTCGTCGTGCTCGACCACGATCACGGTGTTGCCGAGGTCACGCAGGCGCAGCAGGGTGTCGATGAGCTTGCGGTTGTCCCGCTGGTGCAGCCCGATCGAGGGCTCATCGAGGACGTACAGGACCCCGACCAGGCCGCTGCCGATCTGGCTGGCCAGGCGGATCCGCTGCGCTTCTCCTCCCGCCAGCGTCCCGGCGGACCGGTTGAGGCTCAGGTAGTCGAGCCCGACGTCGAGCAGGAACTGCACCCGGGCCTGGATCTCACGAAGGACGCGCTCGCCGATCATGCGCTCGCGCTCGGACAGCTCGAGGGCGCCGATGGCTTCGGCCGCCCGCGCGATCGACAGGCTGCAGAGCTCGTCGATGTTATGGCCGCCCACGGTGACCGCCAGCGACTCCGGCTTGAGCCGGGAGCCGTGACACTCGTGGCACGCCACTTCCCGCATGTAGCCTTCGATCATCTCGCGACCGTGGTCCGACTCGGCCTCGCTGTGCCGGCGCTGGAGATAGGGCAGCACGCCTTCATAGTGGGTGTGGTACGAGCGCACCCGGCCGTACCGGTTGCGGTAACGGACGTGGATCTGACGCGTTCCCGAGCCCTGCAACAGGACCCGCTGCTCGGACTTCTTGAGCTTGGCCCACGGCGTCTTCATCGAGAACCCGTAGGCATCGGCCACTGCCGCCACGACCCGGTGGAAGTACTCGGTGCGGTTGCCGGACCAGGGAGCGATGGCGCCCTCGGCCAGGCTGAGGGCCGGGTTGGGCACGACGAGCTCGGGGTCGACCTCGTAGCGGGTGCCCAGGCCGGCGCAGTGTGGGCAGGCACCGTAGGGCGAGTTGAACGAGAAGCTGCGGGGCGCCAGCTCGTCGAAGCTGAGGCCGTCGTAGCTGCACGCCAGGTGCTGGCTGAAGGTGAGGATCTCGTCGCCGGCCCCCTCGGCCCCGTTCGCCTCGACCGGCACGGTGCGCTGCTTCCCCCTGCCCTTGGACGCGGCGCTGGCCCGGGTGCCGTTGCCACGCGGTCTGCCCTTCGCCGAGCGCCCCTTGTCGCCGCCGCCCGCATCGGCGCCGCCGTCGCCGTTGGTGCCGTTGGGGCCCGACCTGGGGACCAGCTGCACCTCCGCGACCCCGTCAGCCAACCGTAGGGCCGTCTCCAGGGAGTCGGTCAGTCGACGGACGATCCCATCCCTGCGGACCAGCCGGTCGACGACGACCTCGATGGTGTGCTGCTCGTACCGGGCCAGCCGGCCGACGTCCCGCTGCTCGCCCAGGTCCTGCACCTCGCCGTCGACCCGGACACGCGAGAAGCCTTGCTTGGCCAGCTCGTCGAGGAGGCCCTCGTACTCCCCCTTGCGCCCCCGCACGACCGGCGCCAGCACCTGGAAGCGGGTGCCGTCGGGCAGGTCCATGATGCGGTCGACGATCTGCTGGGGGGTCTGGCGGGTGACCGGCCGCCCGCACACGGGGCAGTGGGGCTGTCCGACCCGGGCGTAGAGGAGCCGCAGGTAGTCGTAGATCTCGGTGATCGTGCCCACCGTGGACCTGGGGTTGCGGGACGCGGACTTCTGGTCGATCGAGATGGCGGGCGACAGACCCTCGATGAAGTCCACGTCCGGCTTGTCCATCTGGCCGAGGAACTGGCGGGCGTAGGCGGACAGGGACTCCACGTACCGCCGCTGGCCTTCGGCGTAGATGGTGTCGAAGGCGAGCGAGGACTTCCCCGACCCGGAGAGCCCCGTGAACACGATCAGGCGGTCGCGGGGAAGCTCCAGGGAGACGTCCCTCAGGTTGTGCTCGCGGGCACCGCGGATCACCAGGACGTCTGACACAGATCGAGGATACTGGCGGGACCTGGATTTCCCCGCGGATCGTGGGGGCGCGCCCGGGCCCGCCCTAGCCGACCTGGCGGAGCTCCTTCTTGAGGTCGCCGATCTCGTCCCGGAGGCGGGCGGCGTACTCGAACCGGAGCTCCGTGGCGGCCTCACGCATCTCCTCCTCCAGCGTCCGGATCAGCCTGGTCAACTCGTCCTGGGGCAGCTCGGCCAGATCGCCTCGGGGCGAGTCACGCCGTCGCGACCTGCGGTCCCGTCCCGGTCGGGGCGCCTCGGCGTCGGGGCGGATCTGGGCGAGGATGTCGGTGACGGCCTTGCGAATGGTCTGGGGGTCGATCCCGTGCTCCGCGTTGTAGGCCTGCTGCAGCGCCCGGCGCCGCTGGGTCTCGGAGATCGCCCGCCGCATCGAGTCCGTGACGGTGTCGGCGTACATCACGACCTGGCCCTCGACGTTGCGGGCCGCCCGGCCCATGGTCTGGATGAGCGATGTCTCGCTACGGAGGAAGCCCTCCTTGTCGGCATCGAGGATGGCGACGAGGGACACCTCGGGCAGGTCCAGACCCTCGCGCAGGAGGTTGATGCCGACGAGCACGTCGAACTCGCCCAGACGAAGGTCCCGGAGGAGCTCGATGCGCTGGATGGTATCCACATTGGAGTGCAGGTAGCGGACCCGCAGACCCATCTCCAGCAGGTACTCGGTCAGGTCCTCGGCCATCTTCTTGGTGAGGGTGGTGACCAGCACCCGTTCACCCCGAGAGGTCGTCTGGTTGATCTGCTCGATGAGGTCGTCGATCTGCCCCTTGGTCGGCTTGACCACCACCTCGGGGTCGACCAGGCCCGTGGGCCGGACGATCTGCTCGACGACGTGGGCCGACTGTGAGATCTCGTAGGACGCAGGGGTGGCGGACATGAAGATGCACTGGTTGATGCGCTCGTACAGCTCGTCGAAGCGCAGCGGCCGGTTGTCGACGGCCGAGGGCAGGCGGAAGCCGTGCTCCACGAGAACGTCCTTGCGGGAACGGTCCCCCTCGTACTGCCCGTGGAGCTGCGGCACGGTGACGTGGCTCTCGTCGAGGACCAGCAGGTAGTCGTCAGGGAAGAAATCGATCAGGGTGTGCGGCGCCTGCCCCGGCTGGCGGCCGTCGATGTGACGGCTGTAGTTCTCGATGCCGGCGCACGAGCCCACCTCGGCCAGCATCTCCAGGTCGTACTGGGTGCGCATCCGCAGACGCTGGGCCTCGAGGAGCTTTCCCGCGCCATCGAAATAGGCCAGCCGCTCGGCCAGCTCCTCCTCGATGCCGCCGAGGGCCCGCTTCATCCGCTCGTCGCCGGCGACGTAGTGCGTGGCCGGGAAGACCACCAGCTCCTCGAGCACGCCCAGCTGCTCTCCGGTCAGGGGGTCGAACCGGCTGATCCGCTCGATCTCGTCGCCGAACAGCTCGATGCGGATCGCCGTCTCCTCGTAGGCGGGGTGAACCTCGATGGTGTCGCCCTGGACCCTGAACTTCCCCCGCACCAGATTGGTGTCGTTGCGCTCGTAGTTGATGGCGACCAGGCGGGAGAGGACGGACCGCTGGTCGTGCTCCTCGCCCGCCCGCACGAACAGCATCCGCTGCTCGTACTCCTCCGGCGAGCCCAGGCCGTAGATGCACGAGACGGAGGCCACCACGATGACGTCACGTCGGGTCAGGAGGCTCGCGGTGGTGGAGTGACGGAGCCTGTCGACCTCGTCGTTGATCGAGGAGTCCTTCTCGATGTAGGTGTCGCTCGAGGGCAGGTAGGCCTCGGGCTGGTAGTAGTCGTAATAAGACACGAAGTACTCGACCCGGTTGTTCGGGAAGAGCTCCCGAAACTCGTTGGCCAGCTGGGCGGCCAGCGACTTGTTCGGAGCGATCACCAGGGTCGGCCGCTGGACCTGCTCGACCGTCCAGGCGATGGTCGCGCTCTTGCCGCTCCCCGTGATCCCGAGAAGGGTCTGAAACCGGTCGCCCTCCAGCACCCCGCGGCTCAGCGCCTCGACCGCCGCGGGCTGGTCACCGGCGGGCTCGAGATCGGAGACGACCTGAAAGCGGCGTGCCTCGGACACCCAGCCGATCGTACCGGCGGGGTGTATCACTCGGGGCCGGGTCGTCCCTTTCGGCGCCGGAGATCCTCGATCCAGTCCCAGGCCCGATCGACCTCCCCGACCAGGTCCTCGGTGGAGCCCGAGTTGTCGATCACCACGTCTGCCAAAGCCAGCCGGTCCTCCCGCGTCGCCTGGGCGGCCATGCGGGCCTCGATCTCGGCGGCCTTCATACCGCGGTCGCGGACCAGCCGGCTGACGGCGACCTCCGGTGGGGTGTCCACGACCACGACCGCGGCCACGCCGTGGGGCAGGTCCCGTCGTTGGCCCGAGGCCTCACCGCCCGAGCGCCGCCGGCCGCCCTCCACGAGCAGGGGCACGTCGAGCACGACCACGTGGTCGGTACCCGCCTGGGCGGTGAGCCGCTCGGCCATCGCCGCGCCCACCACCGGGTGCGTGATGGCCTCGAGGTCGGCCCGCGCCGAGGGGTCGGCGAACACCACGGCGGCCAGGGCGGGACGGTCGATGGCACCGTCGGCGGTCACCACGCCGGGGCCGAACCGGTCGACGACCGGCTGGTACGCGGGCCCGCCCGGCGCCACCACCTCGCGGGCGATCCTGTCGGCGTCAACGACGACGGCACCCCGCTCTTCCAGCAGCGCCGAGACGGTTGATTTTCCCGAGCCAATGCCTCCGGTCAGGCCCACGACGAGCACGTCCGGACGGTAGCGCTCCCGGCGACGTCGCCGCGCCCGACGGCTCCAGCCGGGCCCCGGGACCGGTCGATCGGCGGCACCCGAGACCTGACGCGGTTGCCCCCGGCTTGCTCTGCCGTATGCCCGATGTCACACTCCTGTCACATTTCGGTCATCAGCGGGCAGGTCTCGAACCAGAAAGGACAGCGATGTCCGACGCAATCGACCGCCGCAGGTTCCTCGCCCAGGGCATTCGGACGGCAGCAGGAGTCGCTGTCCTCGGTGGAGGCGCGTCCACCCTCCTGGCGGCCTGCAGCAGCGGCGGAAGCTCCAGCACCTCCACCGGCACCAACGCGGGTGTATCGACGGCGACGCCGAAGCCGGGAGGCACGGTCACCTTCGCCACCGAGGCGGAGATCGACGGCTTCGACCCGACCAAGAACCGGTGGGACTCGACAGGCATCCTCTACTCGAGGACCGTCTACGACAACCTGACCACTATCGACGCAACTGGCGCGGTGAAGCCCTACCTGGCCCAGTCGATCACCCCGAACAGCGACTTCACGAAGTGGACGATCACCATCCGCCCCAATGTGGTGTTCCACAACGGGACGCCGCTGACCGCCGCCGCAGTCAAGACCAATCTCGACGCCGTCAGGGCGGCCCTCCTGACAGGCCCGGCGCTGAGCAACATCGCCAGCGTCGACGTGACCGACCCCATGACCGTGGTGGTCTCCATGAAGGCGCCCTGGGTCCCGTTCCCGCTCTACCTGACCACCCAGACCGGTGTCGTGGTCGAGCCCGCCAACCTGCTCAGCGGCAACTGCCAGCAGCACCCGATCGGCACCGGGCCCTACGTCTTCCAGCAGTGGGTGCCAAATGACCACTTCACCTCGACGAAGAACCCCCACTACTGGCGGCAGGGGCTCCCCTACGTCGACCAGGTGACGTTCAGGCCGATCCCCGACCCTCAGTCCCGCGAGAACAGCCTCAAATCCGGCACTGTCGACATGATGCACAGCTCGGACACCCAGAACCTGGTGGATCTCCAGGGCGACTCGAGCTTCGTGACCATCGACGACACCCGCTCCGTGTTCGAGCCGGACATGGACTTCGTCATGCTCAACACCGCAGTTGCCCCGATGAACGACATCCGGGTCCGCCAGGCGCTCGCCTACGCCATCGACAAGAAGAAGGTCATCAACACGGTCTGGAACGGCCTGCCTCCGCAGTCGTTCGGCCCCTTCGTGCAAGGGTCGCCCTACTTCGGGCCGACCGGCTACCCGGACTTCAACCTGGCCAAGGCGCAGTCGCTGGTAAAGCAGTACCAGGCCGAGAAGGGCCCGATCTCCTTTGAGTTCGGCACTATCAACACACCCAAGGCTCTCGAGATCAATCAGCTCGTCCAGGCCATGTGGAAGCAGGCCGGGATCCAGACCCAGATCGCCCAAGTCGAGCAGACCCAGTTCATTCTCAACGCCCTCCAGGGCAAGTACCAGGCCTACAGCTGGCGGCAGTTCGCCACGCCCGACCCCGACGCCAACTACGTCTGGTGGAGCGCGGGCACCGCCGCCCCTGTTGGCTCCCTGGCCCTCAATTTCGCCCGCAACAACGATCCCCAGGTCCAGCAGGCCCTGGACCAGGGTCGCGCCAGCGCCGACCCCGCTGTTCGGAGCGCCGCATACCAGAGCATCGCCAAGCGTTTCGCTGTCGACTTTCCCTACCTCTGGATCAACCGGGCCATCTGGATGGTGTCCGCCAAGCCCCGGGTCCAGAACTTCGCCGGGGCCACGCTTCCTGACGGCTCGAAGGCTCCCCCGATGATCGACGGGATCGTCTCGACGACGCAGATGTGGGTCAACTCCTAGCAGTGCGGATGACCGGTGTCACCTCCCGGCGGGTGGGACGCTGTATGTTCGCCACTGACTCCTGACAACAAGGAGGACGCGTGCCCAGGCCTGAACCCTTCGATCGCCGCACTTTCCTGGCTCGGGGAGCCAGGACCGCCGCGGGCGTGGCCGTCCTCGGCGGAGTGCCTGGGCTGCTGGCGGCCTGCGGCGGCGGATCGGGCTCGAGCAGCTCGGCCTCGTCGAGCGCGGGGGTCTCGAGCGCCACGCCGAAGCCCGGCGGCAGCGTCACCATGGGATTGACAGCGGACATCGACGGCTTCGACCCGACCATGAACCGCTGGGACGCCAACGGCGTGATCTACGGGCGAACCGTGTACGACCCTCTGGCTGCCGTCGCGGCCGACGGCTCGATCAAGCCCTACCTGGCCCAGTCGATCACCCCAAACAGCGACTTCACGAAGTGGACCATTACCCTCAGGCCCAACATCGCCTTTCACAATGGCACGCCACTCGACGCCAACGCGGTGAAGGCCAACCTGGACGGCCTGAAGGCCTCCGCCCTCGCCGGCCCGGCTTTCACCAACATCTCCAGTGTGGACGTGACCGGGCCGCTCACCGTCACGGTGTCCATGATGAGCCCATGGGTCCCGTTTCCGGCCTACATCTCGGGCCAGTATCAGTCCGGCTACATCGCCGAGCCCAGCACGTTGGGGAAATCTGCCGGGCAGCACCCGATCGGGACCGGTCCCTTCGTCTTCCAGCAGTGGATCCCGAACGACCACTTCACCGCGACCAAGAACCCGCACTACTGGCGTCCCGGCATGCCCTACCTGGACCAGATCACCTACAAGCCCATCGTCGACTTCCAATCTCGCGAGAACACGCTCAAGTCGGGTGGGATAAACCTCCTCCACAGCGACACGCTGCAGAACTACGTCGATCTCACAGGCGACTCGAGCTTCGTAACCGTCACCGATCTCCACTCCACGCTCGAGCCCGACCAGTCCTTCTTCATGATCAACACCGCCGTCCCGCCGGTGAGCGACGTGCGCGTCCGCCAGGCCCTGGCCTTCGCCACCGACAGGCAGAAGTACATCAACACCATTGACAACGGCGTGCCGCCCCAGTCGACCGGTCCCTTCGTGTCGGGGTCCCCGTACTTCGCGCCCACGGGATACCCGAGCTTCGACCTCAACCAGGCCAAGGCGCTGGTGGCGCAGTACGGCCAACCGATCAACATCCAGCTGGGCGTCACCAACAACCCCATCAACATCCAGGCGGCTCAGCTGCTGCAGAGCATGTGGAAGCAGGCCGGCATCCAGTCCACGATCACCCAGACCGAGCAGGCCCAGTTCATTCTCAATGCCCTCGAGGGCAAGTACCAGGTCTATCAGTGGGTCCAGTTCGCCGCCTCGGACCCCGACATCAACTACGTCTGGTGGAGCACTCCTACCGCCGCCCCTGTGGGCTCGCTGGCCCTGAACTTCGCCCGCAACAAGGATCCCCAGATCCAGCAGGCGCTCGACACGGCCAGGTCCAACCCCGACCCGTCGGTCCGGGCCACCAGCTACCAGACCGTGGCCAAGCGCTTCGCGTCCGACGTTCCCTACTTGTGGATCGACAGATCGGTGTGGGTCGTGGCGGCCAAGCCGAACGTCATGAACTTCAACGGGCCGACCCTCCCCGACGGCACCAAGGCCGTCGGGCTTCAGGGTGGCAGGATCTGGCCCACCCAGATGTGGGTCAGCTAGATGGGGGTGGCGGCAGCCGAGTGAGCCGACCAGGGAGAGGGCAGAGCAGCACATGGTGTTCGTAGCCAAGCGGCTCCTCCTCGCCATCGTCGTGCTGTTCGTCGTGACCCTCCTGTCCTTCGTCCTCCTCCACAACCTCCCCGGTGATCCGTGCATCGCTCGACTTGGTGCCAGCGCAACGACGAACGGGCTGGCTCAGTGCCGGCATCAGCTGGGCCTCGACCAGTCACTGCCGGCCCAGTACGTCCAGTATCTCGACCACAGCCTCCACGGCAATCTCGGCGTCTCCTACCTCAACGGACAAACAGTAGGCAAAGCCATCCAGCAGGCGCTGCCGATCACCGTGGAGCTGCTCATCGTGTCGCAGCTCATCGCCCTGATCGTGGCCATCCCCGTCGGAATACTCGCCGCCCTGCGACCCGACGGCGTGTTCGATCAGCTGTCCACCGGTGTCGCGTTCGGTCTCTTGGCGATCCCCGCCTTCATCCTCGGGGTCCTTCTCGTCTACCTGTTTGCCGTGACCTTCCACATATTCCCGGCGACGGGATACACCCCGCTCACCCAGGATCTCGGCCAGAACCTCAAATCGATCATCCTTCCGTCCCTGACACTCGGTCTCGGCTCCCTGGCCGTCTACATGCGGGTACTGCGGACCGACATGATCGCCACCCTGAGGGAGGACTTCATCACCATGGCGAGGGCGAAGGGGCTGCCCACCTCGCACATCCTGCTGCGCCATGCGTTTCGGCCGTCCACGTTCGCTCTGGTCACGGTGGCGGGGATCAATATCGGAACCCTCATCGGGGGCGTGTTCATCGTCGAGCTCATCTTCCAGCTGCCGGGCATCGGGCTCTTGACGCTCAACTCGATCTACGCCCGCGACTACGGCATCGTCCAAGGCACGGTGCTGGTCGTCGCCGTCGGCTTCGTCCTCGTCAACCTTCTTGTCGACCTCCTCTACGCCGGTCTCGACCCGAGAACCCGCCATGCCCGAGCCACCGTCTAGCCCCCAACCTTCGTCACGGCCCGGCGTCGTCCCGGCCGGGTTGCCCTCCGCCTCCCTCGGCGTCATGGCGGGAGCCCCGGTCGGCGGTGAGGTCCAGGAGGGCCCGCTCGACGTCCAGGTCGGCCAGGCCAAGACGGCACGGGCGCCCGGAGCAGCCATCCGCCACCTGGGGGCGGCGTTCTGGATCTCGGTTGGCTGGGTAGCCCTCGTGATCGTGCTCGCCGTGCTGGCCAACGTGTTGCCTCTCGACGACCCGAACGCCATCGGCTCCTCCCTGCCGAGACAGAGCCCCAGTCTTCAGCACCTTCTCGGCACCGACAGCCTCGGTCGAGACATCCTCTCGAGGGTGATCTTCGGGGCGCGCGTCTCACTCGTCGTGGGCTTCGCGTCGATCCTCATCGGCATGGTCGTGGGCGGTGCGCTCGGCCTCATCGCCGGCTTTTACCGAGGCCCGCTGGACACGCTCTTCGACGGCGTCTCCACCGTTGCGCTCGCCTTCCCGGCTCTCGTGTTCCTCCTGGCGGTCGTGACCGCCGTCGGCCAGAGCTTGCTCACGGTGGTGGTGAGCATCGGGATCCTTTCGATTGCCCCACTCTTTCGCGTGGTTCGAGGCAACGCGATCGTCTACGCGCGGCGAGACTTCGTCTTGGCTGCGCGGGCGCTCGGGGCAAAGAGTGGTCGCATCATCGCTCGCGAGATCCTCCCGAACGTCCTGCCCACGGCCCTCTCCTTCGCACTGGTCGCGGTGGCCATCGCCATCGTCGCCGAGGGGGCGCTGGCGTTCCTCGGGCTGTCGGTGCGCCCACCGACGCCCACCTGGGGGGGCATGATCAGCGAGGGCCGCACGTCACTCCAGCAGGACGCGCTCATCTGCCTCTGGCCGTCCCTCGCCCTGTTCTTCACCGTGCTGGCCCTCAACTTCGCCGGGGATCGTCTGCGGTCGTACTTCGAGGTGAGGGAAGGGGGGCTGTGAGCCCCCGACGCCACGGCCGCCAGAGTCCCGCCGACTACCCCGTCGCGGCCGAGACTTCCGGGCCGCTGCTCGAGGTGGCCGACCTCACGACCCACTTCCGCACCGCCCGGGGGATGGTGCGCGCCGTCGACGGGGTGTCGCTCAGCCTCGATCGGGGGCGGACGCTCGGCGTGGTCGGCGAGTCCGGTTCGGGCAAGACGGTCCTGTCCCGCTCGATCATGGGGCTCCTCCCCCGAAGCAATGTCCTGCGCAGCGGCGAGGTCCGCTTCGCGGGACGAGAGCTCACCACGCTGACCGAGGACGAGCTCAGGGACATCTGGGGAGCAGAGATCGGCATGGTCTTCCAGGACCCGATGACCTCCCTCAACCCCGTGATGCGGGTGGGGCGCCAGATCACCGAGTCGCTGCGCCACCACCTCGGTGTCGACAGGGCCGAAGCCCGCCGTCGCGCCATCGCCCTGCTCGACTCGGTCGGGATCCCCGAGCCTGAGCACCGTCTGCGCGACTACCCCCACCAGCTGTCGGGCGGGATGCGACAGCGGGTCACGATCGCGGTGGCCCTGGCCTGCGGCCCGAGGTTGGTGATGGCCGACGAGCCGACCACGGCGCTCGACGTCACCGTCCAGGCCCAGATCCTCGACCTGCTCGCCCGCCAGCAGCAGGAGCGCTACATGGCCATGGTCCTCGTGACCCATGATCTTGGCGTGGTCGCCGGACGCACCGACGAGATCGCGGTGATGTACGCGGGCAAAGTGGTCGAGAAGGCGCCCACGAGGACCATCTTCACGGACATGAAGATGCCGTACACCGAGGCGCTGGTGCGGTCGATCCCCAAGCTCAGCGACCCCAGCCATACCAAGCTGTCGGTCATCCCAGGGCGACCGCCTGACCTGGTCAACCTGCCCCCGGGATGTCGCTTCTACCCCCGGTGTCCCTACGCCCAGCAACGATGCAGGGACGAGGAGCCCCCGTTGCAGGAGGCGAGCACGCCCGGGCACGTCTACCGATGCTGGTTTCCCGTGGGAACGCCCGAGGGTCGCGACGCGCTCGAGCGCAACCGACGGGATGGCCGGCTCGGCACCGACGCCCCGGTCGCGGGGGTCGGGGCCTGATGGCAGGCAGCGGGACGGCGCAGCTGCGCGCCGAGGAGACCCTCCTGCGCGTCGAGCATCTCGTGGTGGACTTCCCCGCCGGCGCCAGGAGGAGGGTGCACGCCGTCTCGGACGTGAGCTTCGACGTGCGCAAGGGGGAGACCCTCGGCCTCGTCGGCGAGTCGGGTTGCGGGAAATCGACGACCGGGAGGGCGGTCATGCAGCTTCCCCGCCCGAGCTCGGGCTCGGTGCGGTTCGCGGGCCAGGAGCTCACCGCGCTCAAGCGACACGCATTGCGCGAGACCCGGCCTCAAATGCAGATGATCTTCCAGGACCCCATCTCGTCGCTCAACCCGCGGCGGCGCGTCGTCGACATCGTGGCCGAGCCCCTGGCCATCTGGGGACGGGGCCGGGCGGGAGAGCGTGACACCAAGGTCCGGGAGGTCTTCGACGCCGTGGGGCTCGACGTGGAGGCCGCCGGCGATCGGCGCCCGTACCAGTTCTCCGGCGGGCAGTGCCAGCGAATCAGCATCGCCCGGTCGCTGATGCTCGACCCCAAGCTGTTGATCTGCGACGAGCCCGTGTCTGCCCTCGACGTCTCCGTCCAGGCCCAGATCCTCAACCTCCTGGCCGACACCAAGGAGCGCTACGGGCTGACGATGATCTTCATCGCCCACGACCTGGCCGTCGTGAAGAACGTGAGCGATCGGGTGGCGGTGATGTACCTGGGCAAGCTCTGCGAGGTGGCCGGATCCGACGACCTCTACCGGTACCCGACGCATCCCTACACCAACGCCCTGCTGGCGTCGATCCCCGAGCCCGATCCGGATGCCCGTCCTTCGGCCAACGGTGCCGGGCTGGCCGGAGAGATCCCGTCTCCTGTGTCACCTCCGAGCGGCTGCCGGTTCCGCACCCGCTGCCCGAGGGCCCAGGAGCGGTGCGCCGAAGAGGAGCCGGTCATGCGCCAGATGCGTCCCGACCACTTCGTCGCCTGTCACTTCCCGGTGGAGTCGCCCGTCAGCTTCGGGGCGGCCCCGTCGGCGACCACGAACCGGTAGCCGCCGCCAGGCCAGGTGCGCTCACGCGGGCGGTGACTCGCCCTCGGTCGGCGGTGCCGGCGGTGGCGCGGCCTCGCCGTCAGGTGCACCCTCGGGTGCGCCCTCGGTCGTGCCCTTCTCGGAGACGAACTCGGCCCAGGCCTGCTGGGCCTCGGTCTCGGGCGTGAACTCGGTCCCCGAGTAGCCGATGTAGTTGCCCTGCTCGTCGTAGGCGTGCTCCCCGAACGCCTCCCGGTACTCAGGAGCGACCTCGCCGCCCTCGGCCGCCTGCTTGATCGACAGGCTGATGCGGCGCCGCTGGAGGTCGATGTCGATGATCTTGACCCACAGCTCCTCGCCCGGGTTGACCACCTGCTCGGGCAGGTCGACGTGGTGCACGGCCATCTCGGAGATGTGCACGAGCCCCTCGATGCCGTCGCCCACCTGGATGAAGGCGCCGAACGGGACGAGCTTGGTCACCCGGCCGTACACCAGCTCGCCCACCCGGTGAGCGTTGGCGAACTCCTGCCAGGGGTCGGCCTGGGTGGCCTTGAGGGAGAGGCTGATGCGCTCCTTGTCGAGGTCGACGTCGAGCACCTGGACCTCGATCTCGTCGCCCACGCTCACGACCGACGAGGGATGGTCCACGTGCTTCCACGACAGCTCGGAGACGTGCACGAGACCGTCCATGCCGCCGAGGTCGACGAACGCCCCGAAGTTGACGACCGAGGACACCGTGCCGCGGCGGACCTCGCCGGGCTTCAAGTTGACGAGGAACTCCTCGCGCTGCTCGCGCTGGGTCTCTTCCAACCAGGCCCGCCGGGAGAGCACGACGTTGTTGCGGTTCTTGTCCAGCTCGATGATCTTGGCGTCCAGGTTGCGACCCACATAAGGGGCCAGGTCGCGGACCCGCCGCAGCTCGACCAGCGACGCGGGGAGGAAGCCCCTGAGCCCGATGTCCAGGATCAGGCCGCCCTTCACGACCTCGATGACCGGACCGTTCACGACGCCGTCCGACTCCTTGATCTTCTCGATGGTCCCCCAGGCCCGCTCGTACTGGGCCCGCTTCTTGGAGAGGACCAGTCGCCCCTCCTTGTCCTCCTTCTGCAGCACGAGGGCCTCGATGCGGTCCCCCACGGTCACGATCTCCGACGGATCCACGTCGTGGCGAATCGAGAGCTCCCGGGCGGGGATGACGCCCTCCGACTTGAACCCGATGTCGAGCAGCACCTCGTCGGCGTCCACCTTCACGACGCTTCCCTGCACGATGTCGCCATCGTCGAACTCGACGATGGTCCCGGCGATGGCATCCTCGAGCGACATCTCGCCCAGGTCGTCGGCGACGACCTGCCTGGGTGTGTACTTGCCGGTCTCGTCGAAGGTGCCCATCTGGGAGCCGCCCTCGTCCGGAGGGGTCGCCTGAGCGGGCACGCTGGCGCCGCCCGCCTGCGCAGGGGCGGCGTCCTGGGGGGGATTCACCGCGGGCTCCGGTGCCGCGGGAGGGGCGGCGTCGGCTGGTACGGAGCTCGTGGCACGCTGGTCGGACATGTCGATTGGTAGCCTTCTTTCCGGGCAAGGCTCCCGCGGCAACTGTTCGGCGGGAGGCACGTGGCGCTCCGTCTCCCACGAGCCCTGTCAGTCGGCCCGGAGGCGGCGAACCACCAATGGTTGATTTTACCACCAGGCCTCACGGACCCGGGGCGAGGCTGTTGGTGGGCCCGGTTGGTGGCAGAGACCCGGCGCGCCGTTCGGCCACCACCAGCGACTCCGGGTGATCGAGATCAGGAGCCCGACGGGCGTACTGGCCCGGTCCGACGGACCAGATGTCACGCACCTCGAGGCCGGCACGGCCGCACAGGAGCCGCAGCTCCCGGGGGGTGAAGCACGTCGTCCAGAGGTCGAGCCCCGCCTCCCCACCCCGTTGGTCCCGAACCCGCGCCACCTCGTGGTTGACGCCCAGGTCGGCGTCGAAGGTGTCGCCTGCCTCGAGGAAGCGGAGCACGAAATAGGCCGACACCGCCGACAGCGCCAGCCGCCCACCCACGCGAAGCGCCCCGGCCATCGCCGCCAGCGCCGCCCCTTCGTCATCGCCGCCCCCTAGCAGTCCGAAGCCCCCCTGGCACAGGCAGATCACGGCGTCCACGCTGGCCGGGCGGACAGGCAGGTGGCGGGCGTCGCCGCGCACGAACGTCGCCCCCTCGGGGGCCTGCTGCCGGGCCAGGTCGACAAAAGGCTCCGCCACGTCGACCCCAACCACCCGCAGACCCCGGCGAGCCAGGGCGTGGCTGTGGCGACCCGGTCCGCAGCCGACGTCCAGCACCCGCTCGCCGGGCACCAGACCGAGAGCGTCGGCCACGAAGGCCACCTCGGATTCGGTGCTCCTGGTGAACGAGTAGCGCAGGTAGGCGGGTCCGACGATCTCGGCCAGCCGCTCGTAGAAATGCGGCCTGCTCCGACGCGGCACCCTCGACGTCAGACCTTGGCTTCGGCCCAGGTCGATCCCCACGACAGGTTGACGGTGAGGGGCACGCGCAGGTCGGCTGCACCCTGCATGGCGGTCAGGGTGAGCTCGGTGGCCCGCTCGCGCTCGGCCGGTGGAACCTCCAGGATCACCTCGTCGTGGACCTGGAGGATGAGCCGGCTGGCCAGGCCCTCCCGCTCCAGGGCGGTGTCGAGGCGAACCAGGGCGACCTTGAAGATGTCGGCGGCCAGTCCCTGGATGCCGGCGTTCATGGCCTGGCGCTCACCCGCTTGGCGCACCCGGTAGTTGGAGGCCGCCAGCTCGGGGATGGGTCGGCGCCGACCGAACAGCGTCTGGGTGTAGCCCTTCGTCCTGGCCTCGGCCACGGTGGCATCCATATAGGCCCGCACGTTGGGAAAGGCCTCGAAGTAGGCGGCCAGGATGATCGCCGCCTCCTCCACGTCGATGGCGAGTCGCTGCGACAGGCCGTAGGCCTCCATTCCGTAGGCCAGGCCGTACGAGACCATCTTGGCCTTGGAGCGCTGGGAGAGCGTCACGTCCTCGGGCTCGACCCCGAAGACCCGAGCGGCGGTGGTGTTGTGGATGTCCTGGCCGAAGTCGAAGGCCTCGATGAGGCCCGGGTCGTCCGCCAGGTGGGCGATGACCCGAAGCTCGATCTGGTTGTAGTCGGCGATGAGCAGGGAGCACCCCTCGGCCGGGATGAAGGCCCGCCGCAGCCGGCGCCCCTCCTCACTGCGGATGGGGATGTTGTGCAGGTTGGGCTGGTCCGAGGACAATCGACCGGTCCGGGCGACGGTCTGGTTGAAGCTGGCGTGGATGCGCCCGTCCCCGGCGACCTCGGCCAGGAGGCTGTCGCCGTACGTCGATCGCAGCTTCTCCACCTCCCGGTACCGCAGGAGGGCATCGATGACCGGGTGCTCGCCTCGGAGTCGCTCCAACGAGGCGGCGTCGGTGGAGTAGCCGGTCTTGGTCTTTTTCTGCGGTGCCAGCCCAAGCTTGTCGAACAGCACCGTGCGCAGCTGTTGGGTCGAGTTGACCCGGAACTCCATCCCGGCCAGGTCCTGGATCTCACCGTCGAGGCGCTGGACCTCCTCGGTCAGGGTCCGCACCACGGACGTCAGATAGTCGACATCGACCCGGACGCCCGCCACCTCCATGCGAGCCAACACGCGCACCAACGGGAGCTCCACCTCGTCGTGGAGCATGGACAGGCCGCGCGCCGTGAGGGCCGCGCTCAGGGCGGGGGCCAACCGGGCGACCGCAGCAGCCCGACGACCGGTGTCTTCGGCGGGGTCCGTCGCCGTTCCCTCGAGGTCGAGCTGGCCGGCGGGCGGGGCCGCCGGCGACCTGACGTCGACGCCCGCGTAGCGGGCGGCCAGCTCCTCGAGCGGGTAGGTGCTCTCCCCCGGCTCGACCAGGTAGGCGGCCACGGCGGTGTCGAGCTCGAGACGGGCGATGTTCACCCCCATCGGGGTGAGGGCGCGCATGAGCTCCTTGGCCCGGTGGGCCACGGTCGCCACGCCGTCGGGCCCGACGAGCCGGGTCAGCACCTCGGCGACTTCGAAGGCTTCGAGCGTGGCAGCGGGGATCCAGACGACCTCGTCGGGTGGGCGGTCCGGCGGCTCGCGTCCCTCGCCCTCGGGCGGTGTGGTCGTCGCCGTGGCCAAGGCCAGGCCGAGGATCGACGACCGCCCGGGCTGGCCCTCCCATGCCGCCTCGACGACGACCGCCCCACCGCGGGCGAGGAGGGCGGAGAGGGCCGCCGACGCGTCGTCGGGCCTGGCGGCCACGTGGAGCTCGATCTCGAAGGGTTGGGCGCCCACCGGTCCGCTGAGAGCCTCGCCCTGCGGACCCAGCGCCTCGACCAGGCGGTCCCACAGCGTGCGGAACTCCAGGAAGGCGAACAGCCGGCGGACTTCCTCCGGGTCCCACCCCCCCATGGACAGCTTGTCCAGGTCGACGTCGAGGGGCAGGTCCCGTACGAGCGGGATGACCTCGGCGTTGCGCCGCACCTGCGGCTCGTGCTCGGCCAGCGCCTGTCGGAGCTTGGGCGTGGCGCGATCCAGGTTGGCGAACACCCCGTCGAGGTCCCCGTACTCGGTGACCAACCGGGCCGCCGTCTTCTCCCCGACTCCCGGCACCCCCGGCAGGTTGTCGGAGGGGTCGCCCCGCAGGGCGGCGTAGGTCGGGTACTGGGCCGGGGTCACGCCCGTGCGCTCCTTGATCCCGGCCTCGTCGTAGAGCACGTAGTCGCTCACGCCCCGGCGGTTGTAGAGCACCTTGACGTGTGGGTCCTCCACCAGCTGGTACGTGTCGCGGTCGCCGGTGACGATGATCACGTCGTCGCCACGGTCCCGGGCGCGCGTGGCGAGGGTGGCGATCACGTCGTCGGCCTCGAAGCCCGCCAGCTCGACGGTGGGAACGTGCAGCACCTCGACGACCTGGCGCACCAGGCCCATCTGTTGGCGCAGGATGTCGGGCGCCTCTGCTCGTCCCGCCTTGTAGTCCTCGACCACCTCGTGGCGAAACGTCGGCTCCGGCCGGTCGAAGGCCACGGCGATGGCGTCGGGATGGTGGTCCTTCAACAGGTTGATCAGCATCGAGGTGAAGCCGAACACGGAGTTGGTGACCTGCCCGGACGCCGTGGCCATGTCGGTCGGGAGTGCGAAGAAGGCGCGGTAAGCCAGCGAGTTGCCGTCGAGCAGCATCACCTTGGCCACAGGCCGATGCTATTGCGGGCCGCGCCCCGCACCGCGGCTCCTGGCGGGATCGCCTCCCCGGTCGTGGCGCCCGGCCGTTTCGGCGGGGTCCCGGGTAGTCTTGAGGGTCGTGGCCAATGGCTTTCATCCTCCGGTCGAGGAGTACCTCGAAGCCATCCACTCCCTTCAGGAGGAGGGCGTGCAGGTCATCCAGGCTCGCCTGGCCCAGCGCCTCGGCCACTCGGCTCCGACGGTGTCGGAGATGGTGCGCCGGCTCAAGAGCGATGGCTACGTCACCGTGGCGGCGCGATCGGTCACCCTCACGACCAAGGGCCGATCCCGAGCCGAGAGCGTGGTCCGCAAGCATCGCCTGGCCGAGCGGCTCCTCACCGACATCATCGGTTTGGAGTGGCACAAGGCGCATGACGAGGCGGGCCGCTGGGAGCACGTCATCTCAGACGAGGTCGAGGCCCGCCTGATCGACCTGCTCGGCCATCCCCGCACCTGTCCCCACGGCAACCCCATCCCCGGTGCCAGCGGCTCGGCCCCGGCCCAGACCTCGCTGGCGGACGCCGAGCCAGGCGACCATGTCCGCCTCGAGCGGGTCACCGAGCAGGTCGAGATCGATCTCGAGTCGCTGAGCTACCTGAGCAGCCACGGTTTCGTGCCCGGGACCGACGCCCGGGTGCAGACGAAGGAGACCGACGGCAGCCTGACCCTGGTGCTGGACGACATCGGTACCGACGCCCCCATCGAGCTGGGGCCGTCCATCGCCGCCCAGCTCTTCGTGGCCCAGGCCTAGCCGCACCTCGGACCCCGGGTCGGGGCCTCAGGACGGCCGCCCGTCAGGGGGTGAGGGTGCCCTCGATGACCTGACGGGCGACCTCTTTCATCGTGAGGCGTAGTCGCATGGCCGTCCGCTGGATGAAGGAGAAGGCGTCCGCCTCTTTCATCCCGTGGTTGTCCATGAGCATGCCCTTGGCCCGATCCACCAGACGCTGGCGCTCGAGCAGGTCCTCGAGGCTGCGGTTCTGCCCCTCGAGGCCCCGGTTCTCCGCCTCCAGGGCCTTGAGCTCGGCGAACCGGCCCAGGGCGACCTCGATGGCCGGGATGAGCTCTGACTTCTGGAACGGCTTCACCAGGTAAGCGAGGGCACCGGCGTCGCGGGCCTCCTCGATGAGGTTGCGCTGGCTGAACGCGGTGAGGATGAGCACCGCCGCCAGTCGCTCCCCGGAGATCTCCCTCGCCGCGGCCAGGCCGTCGAGGCCGGGCATCTTGATGTCGAGGATCGCCAGCTCCGGCCGGTGCTGGCGGACCAGGGTGACGGCCTCGTCGCCCCGTCCCGTCTCCCCGACGACCTCGTAGCCCTCCTCCTCGAGGACCTCCTTGAGGTCGAGGCGGATGATCCCCTCGTCCTCGGCGATGACCACGCGCACCGTCAACGATCGCTCCTTCCCGGCCGGCTACTGCGGCTCGGTCACGAGCCGGTCGAGCAACTCGTCCTGCGCCCGCTCGAGCTCGGTGATCGACTCGACCACCGCGGCTCGGCTGCGGGCCATGGCATCGGCGTGCCGGCGCGCCTCCCGAAGCTCACGATCGGCGAGCGGCGTCTCCGAGACGAGATATCGGATCCGCGCCTCGTCGGCCGCCTCGGCCAGCGCTGTCAGCTGCTCGTCGACCACGACCAGCTCTTCGCGGACGCGCTTGAGCCGGGAGTTGACCTCGATGAGGCGCCGCTCGACGAGTGACCGGTGCATGCCGGGGTCAGTGTAGAGCGCAACCTGCTGGCAGGAAGGCGGAATTGCCGGGTGCATCGCCGGTTCGTCGGACGATCAGACGATGACCATGGCGGCGCTGATCGCGGCGGCCAGCGCGAGGACCGCCCAGTCCACCAGGCGGGGGCGGGGGCCTGGCCGGCTGGCGGCGCGCAGGCCGCCCCTGGCCTCGATCGCGGCGCCCATCTCCTGGGCCCGCCGGGTGGCAGCCACGAGGGCGCTGACCAGCAGGTCGACGGCCTCGTTGAACAGGCTTCTCGCGCCCTGGGGGATCTCCGGTTGCCGAACCCTGCGGGCGGCGTAGAGCACCCGGAGCTCGTCCACCAGCAGCGGAAGACAGCGCACGCTCAATGCCACGCTGAGCACGATCTCGTCCACGGGCACCCGCACGACGCGCAGCGGCGAGAGCAGGCGCGCCAGAGCCGGCGCCAGCTCGGCCAGTGGCGTCGTCCACCCGACCAGGGCCGAGCCCAACAGCAGCAGCACGGTGAGCACGGTGAACCGGGCCCACTGGTCGAGGCCGCCCAGGCCGATCGTCGCCTGGCCGACATGGACCTCGGGGTGACCGCCGGCGAGGAAGGAGAGCACGGCGCCGATCCCCAGCCCGATGCCGACCCACGGGGGCAGCCGAGGGGCGGCGCCGGCCGGGATCCGGGCGACGAGCACGGCCACCACGAGGGTCGCGGCGAGGATTCCCTCCGCGGGCCAGTTCGGCTTGAGCGACAAGGCGACCCCGAAGGCGAACAGCCCCAGGAGCTTGGTGCCCGCCCACAGGCGGTGCAGGGGGCTGTTGGTAGGGACATAGCGGAGCAGGTGCAGCTCGCTCGACCGCCGGGCACTGGTGCTGCTCACGCCGGTCCGCCCGCACCGGTCCCAGGGGGCGCCGCCAGCTGCAGATCGAGCACCGAGCCGTCGGTGACCAGGTGCCCGCCGTCGATGACGACCAGACGGTCCGCCAGCCCGGGCGCCGCCTCCAGGTCATGGGACACCACGACGGTCGCCACCCCGTGATGGTCCCGCCGGCGCGCCAGCACGTTCACAAGTGTCGTTCGGGTCTCGTCGTCCAGCCCCGCAAGGGGCTCGTCCAGCACCAGGAGGCGCGGCCTGCGCACGAGCAGCCCCGCCAGGGCGACGCGGCGCTGCTGGCCTCCGCTCAGCTCGTCGATCCGCCGCTCGGACATCTCCACCGGATCGAGTCCCACCTCCTCCAGCGCGGCGGCAATCGTCTCCCGATCGAGGTCGGCCCCGAAGGCGACGTCGCCGAACACCGTCGGGCGAAACAGCTGCAGGCGCGCGTGCTGGAACGCCACACCCACCTGTCCCACGCAGTCGGGAAGGGGTCGGCCGTCCAGGGTCGCCTCGCCCTCCGTCGGGACCAGCAGCCCCGCCAAGATCCAGGCCAGCGTGGACTTGCCCGAGCCGTTGTGGCCGCAGACGACCAGACCCTCACCGCGCTCCACGTCCAGGTCCACATCACTCAGGGCCCGGTGGGCCCAGGGCGAGCGCCTGGCGTACACATAGCCCACCCCCGCCAGGTGCACGAGCGCGGGCACCGACCCGGCGCGGACGACGCCAGTGCTCGCCACCGGGGGCCGGACATCGCGCTCGGCTGGCGCCGCCCTGCCGCCGGGCGGGTCGCTCCCGATGCGGGTCAGCCGCCCATCGCCGAGCTCCACCACCAGGTCCGCTCCTCGTACCTCCTCCTGGCGGTGGGTGATGTGGACCACGGTGACGCCCTGGCTCCGGGCCAACTGGCGGAGCACCTCAGTGAGGCCTTCACGACCGGCGGCATCCAGCATCGACGTCGCCTCGTCGGAGATGAGCAACGCCGGTCGCCGGGCCAGCGCGGCGGCGATGGCCAGGCGCTGGAGCTGGCCGCCCGAGAGGGTCGCCGTCTCGCGCTCCTCCAGTCCGGCCAGGCCGACGCAGGCGAGAAGCTCGCCGACCTCCACCTCCTCGTCAGGGGGCATGCCCCAGACGACGTCGTCGCGAACCCGGACTCCGAGGACCTGGCTCTCGGGCCGCTGGAACACCATTGCCGTGCCCCCCCGACGGCCAAGCCCGGCATCCCCGGGCCTCGTGATCGTGCCCTCGGTCGGCGCCAGGCCGGCGAGGATGCGGGCGAGCGTGGACTTTCCGGACCCGTTGGGCCCCAGGACCGCCACGAATGCGCCGGGGGGGATGGTGAGGCTCACGTCGGAGAGGGCGTTCCTCTCGGCCCGCGGATAGCGGTAGCCGACGCCGCGCAGTTCGACCGGGAGCGGCCCCACGGGCGCATCGGGCGGCGGCGGCGGCAGGACGGGGGCCGGCCCCGTGGCCTGCGTGAGGCGACGGAGCGCGGGAACGGCGAACGCCCGGGCGAACACGGCGGCGGCGATGGTGCTGACCAGCTCCCCGGCGGGGAGGGCGATCCACCAGTGGGCGATGATCCAGTTGACGGCGTCGTTTCCCCAGCCGACGACCGAGTTGAGCCCGATATGGCGGAGGATGCGGCTCGTGCCCTGCCAGCCGATGCGGATCTGGGCCAGGGTGAGGTTGCGCAGCTGGCTGAACGAGTACAACACGAGGAGCGTGAGGCCGATCACGGTCGTGCCCGTCGTGGCCACGGCGAGGGCGACGGTGCGGGCCATCCCCCAGCCCCTTCGCAGCGCCGTGCCGACGGCGAACCCGAGGGCGCCGGCGGTCCCGACGTGGATGGCGAGGGCCACGCCGCCGATCAGGAACGCCACAGCTGCTCCGGCGAGCGTCGCCACGACCATGGCGCGCAACCGATGGCGCACCGCCAGCGCGGCCAGGGGCGTCACCGCTGCCGCGTGCAGGATGCCGCCGAGGGGCATGAGCCAGCCGACGAGGATCAGGCCCACGGCGACGTCGGCCAGGATGGCGGACTCGGCCAGCTCGGCCGGGCGCAGCCGGCCCTTCGTACGGGCCGGCGGGCTGGGATCGCCGGGCGCGGCGTCCGCCCGGTTCGTCACCTCACCGATTGCCGGGCTCCCCACCGTCCCAGCCTCTCAGGTCGCGCCAAGTTCCGCCGGTCGGCTGCGTCGGGCCGGGCGCTCGTACAATGACCGGGCTGGATCGACAGTCGCCATCGTTCACAGCGACATGCCCGGATGGCGGAACGGTAGACGCGATGGCCTCAAAAGCCATTGTCCGCAAGGGCGTGCGGGTTCGAGTCCCGCTCCGGGCACGGTTGGGACTCAGCTCTTTGGACCCTGATGAACAGGTGTTCGACTCGAGAGCGGCCGGCTAAGGTGGGTTTGGTGCGCGTACGTCGGTGGATGTTGCTCGGCATTGCCTTCGTGGGCACGACGGTTGCGGCCCTTCGCCAACGATTGCTGGCCCAGAACGAGCGCCGGATGGGCACGCGGTGAGCGGGCAGGAACGGGTCTCGTATCGGGCGTAGCAGGAGAGCCGGTGAAACCCGGTGGCCTCCGGCCTGGTCTGACACCTAGGCCCGGTTGCGAGCGGTACACCACACGTGGCACGCAAGAGGAGCGGCGGTGCTGGCATTCACCTTCCCCGGACAGGGATCACAGCGGCCCGGTATGGGTCGGCCATGGGTCGACCACCCGTCGTGGGAGGTGGTGGGCGACGCCTCCGAGGCGGCCGGGCGCGACATCGCCGGATTGCTGCTGGAAGCGGACAGCGAGGAGCTCACGGCCACCAGGAACGCCCAGCTGGCGACGTTCGCCCTCAGCCTGGTGGCCCTCGACGCCATCGAGCGCCTCGGGCTCGCTCCGTCGGCCTGCGCCGGCCACAGCCTGGGCGAGTACACAGCGCTCGTCGCCGCCGGGGCGCTCGGCTTCGAGGACGGCGCCCGCCTGGTGACCGAGCGCGGCGACGCCATGCAGGGCGCCGCTGACGAGCATCCCGGCACCATGGCCGCCTTCATCGGGATCAGTGACGCCGACGCCGAGGCCGCCTGCCAGCGGGCCGAAAGCGACGTGTGGTTGGCCAACTACAACTCCCCTGGTCAGGTCGTCGTGGCCGGGACGGCAGAGGGAGTGGCCGCGGCCGCCGAGGTGGCCAAGACGCTCGGAGCCCGCCGGGTGCTGCCCATCCAGGTCGGCGGCGCCTTCCACACCCCCCTCATGGGGGCCGCCCGTCATCGGCTCCGCAAGGCCCTCGCCACCGCCAGCTTCGCTGATCCGGAGATCCCGGTCACGGCCAATGTCGACGCCCGGCCCCACGCCACGGCCGAGGAGTGGCCCGGCCTCCTGTCTGCCCAGCTCTGTAGCCCGGTGCGCTGGCACCAGACTCTGAGCGGGCTGTCCGAGACCGGGGTGACGGCGTTCGTCGAGGTCGGGCCGGGCGGCGTGCTCTCCGCCCTTGCCCGCCGGACCGTCTCCGGCTCGCTGGCGGTGAGCGTCTCCAAGCCCGACGACCTCGACGTGCTGGTCGAGGCCCTGGCCGGTGAGGGGCCGCTCCACGCCTACGCCGCCGACCATCAAGGCGAGCACCTGTACACCTCCGAGCGCCTGGTCGTGAGCCAGGCCGCGGGGTTGTTCCAGCCGAGACAGGACCTGCAGGACCGGGTAGAGGTCGGCGACATCGTCGGCAGCGTCGGCTCGGAGGAAGTGCGGTCGCCGTTCTCAGGCTCGGTCCAGGGGTTCCTGGCCCTGGCCGGCCAGCGCGTCCTCGCCGGACAGCCCGTCGCGTGGCTCCGCGCCGCGCCCACCCAGTGACCAGGGGGGCGGCCATCGCGGGGTGGGGGTCGGCCCTGCCCGAGACGGTGGTGACCAACGCCGACCTGGAGGCGCGCCTTGACACGACCGATTCCTGGATCGTCGAGCGCACCGGCATTCGCGAGCGACGGGTAGGTAGTACGACGGGCGAGCTCTCGGTGGCCTCCGGACGAGCTGCGCTGGCAAAGGCCGGGCTGCTCCCGTCCGACGTCGACCTGCTGGTGCTGTCGACGACGACGTCCGATCGAGCCGTCCCGGCGACGTCAGCCACCGTCCAGCACGCGCTGGGGCTGCGGTGCGCCGCCTTCGACCTCAACGCGGCCTGTTCCGGTTTCGTCTACGCCATCGTCACCGCCCACGCGCTCATCTCCACTGGAGTCGACCGGGCGCTGGTCATCGGCACGGACACCCTCTCCGGGATCACAGATCCGAGCGACCGGGGCACGGCGGTGCTGTTCGCCGACGGATCAGGAGCCCTCGTGCTGGAGGCACTCCCCGGGGACGACCGGGTGCTGGGTTGGGACCTGGGCGTCGACGGCTCCGGTGTGCCCCTGCTCTATTGCGACCATGGCGCCTACATCAAGATGGACGGGCGTGAGGTCTTCCGGCGAGCGGTGCGGGTGACGGTCGAGTCGGCCCAAGCGGCTATGGAGCGGGCCAAGCTCAGCGCGGACGACATCACCCTCTTCGTGCCCCACCAGGCCAACCTGCGCATCATCGAGGCGGCCAACCAGCGTCTCAAGATCCCCCTGGACCGGACGGCCATGGTCCTCGAGCGCACCGGCAACACCTCGGCCGGCTCGATCCCGCTGGCCCTCGCCGAGGCCGCTGATGCCGGGCGGCTGCGCGACGGGGACAACGTTCTGCTGTCGGGCTTCGGCGCCGGCATGACATGGGCCAGCGTCGTGGTCCGGTGGGGCCGGTGAGCGCGCGGGCCCAGCGGGTGGTCCTCGTGACCGGTGGCTCACGCGGCATCGGCCTGGCCTGTGCCCGGAGGTTCCAGGACGCCGGCGATCGCGTGGCGGTGACCTTCCGCACCAAGCCGCCGGCGGGGCCCGAGGGACGGAGCGAGCGCTCCACTGAGCTGCTGTGCCTGCGCTGTGACGTCACCGCGCCGAGCGACGTCGAGCAGGCGTTCGAGACCATCGAGGAGCGGTGGGGTCCCGTCGAGGTGCTGGTCGCCAACGCCGGCATCACCAGGGACACCCTGCTCCTGCGGATGAGCGAGGACAACTGGCAGGACGTGCTCGACACCAACCTCACCGGCACCTATCGCACCGTCAAGCGGGCGGTCCGGGGGATGGTGCGGGCCCACGACGGGCGGATCGTGCTCGTCTCCTCCGCAGCCGGCTTCGCCGGCGGTCAGGGGCAGGCCAACTACGCCGCCAGCAAGGCCGGCCTGCTGGGCCTGGCCCGCTCCCTCGCCCGTGAGCTCGGGTCCCGCGGGATCACGGTCAACCTCGTCGCTCCTGGTCCGGTGGCCACCGACATGCTCGACGACGTGGCCGACAGCCGCATGGCCGAGCTCACCGCCATGATCCCCCTCGCGCGGGTCGCCACCCCCGAGGAGGTGGCGACGGCCATCACCTTCCTCGCATCGCCGGAGGCCTCCTACATCACTGGTACCGTGCTGCCCGTGGATGGCGGCCTGGCGATGGGCATCTAGTGCCTGATAGTCCAGTCAACCATCACCGAAAGGAACCATCTTCAGTGGACAACGAAGCCGCCTTTGACAAGTTCAAGACCTGCGCCGTCGAGGTGCTCCAGGTCCAGCCGGACCAGATCACGCTCGACGCCCGCTTCGGCGATGACCTCGACGCCGACAGCCTCGACCTGGTCGAGCTGGTGATGGCGCTCGAGGAGGCCTTCGACATCACCATCGACGAGTCCGAGCTGGAGGGGATCGAGACGGTCGAGCAGGCCTTCAACCTGATCACGTCCAAGCTCTGATGCAGCTGGCCTGGGGTCGGGCCCCGGGTACGGCAGCCACCGGCCGCCGTGTCGCCGTCACCGGCCTGGGCGTCGTGGTGCGCTGTGGCATCGGCAAGGACGCCTTCTGGGACGGCCTCTGTGCGCCAGCTCCGGTGGGTGACCGTCGCGTCACCGCCTTCGACCCGACGGGGTGGTTCGGGCCCAAGGAGGTCCGCCGGGTCGACCGGTTCGCCCAGCTGACCGTGGCGTCGGCCGCCATGGCCCTGGACGATGCCGGGGCCCTGGAACCCGACCCGGACCGCGCCGGCGTGGTCATGGGCACGGGCGTCGGCGGCATCGAGACCCTCGAGGACCAGTTCGTGGTCAGCCAGGAGAAGGGGCCCGACCGGGTCTCGCCCTTTCTCGTCCCGATGATGATGGCCAATGCCGGGTCGGCCATGGTGTCGATGCGCAACGGTTGGCGAGGGCCGTGCGAGACGATCGCCACCGCGTGCGCCGCCGGGTCGCACGCCATCGGCAACGGTGCCCGCCTGGTGGCGTCTGGGCGCTGCGAGGTCGTGCTGGCCGGTGGAGCCGAGGCGGCGATGATCCCGGTGACGCTCTCGGGCTTCGGCAACATGACCGCGCTGTCGAAGTCGGGCATCTCCCGACCCTTCGATCTCGAGCGTGACGGCTTCGTCCTGGCCGAGGGATCGGCGGCCATGGTCCTCGAGGACCTGGACCGGGCCCGGGCCAGAGGCGCGCCCGTCTACGCCGAGCTGGCCGGGGCGGCCAGCACGGCGGATGCGCACCACCTCACAGCCCCTGCGCCCGGAGGCACGGGTGCGGCCGCCTGCATGGAGGAGGCGCTCGACGACGCCGGCCTCGCGCCGCGCCAGATCGCGCACATCAACGCCCACGGGACCTCGACCACACTCAACGACGCGGCCGAGGCCGAGGCCATCAACAAGGTGTTCGGGACACCCGGTCCCGTGCTGACCTCGATCAAGGGCGTCACCGGTCACGCCCTCGGAGCGGCCGGAGCCATCGAGGCGGTCGCCTCGGTCCTCACCATCGACCGGCGGGCGATTCCTCCCACGGCCGGCTACGTGACGCCCGATCCTGAGCTGCACCTCGACATCGTGGCCGGCGCCCCCCGGCCGTGGGAGCCCGGTCCGGTCCTGTCGAACTCGTTCGGCTTCGGTGGTCACAACGGCTCCCTGATCTTCGTGCCCAGCGCCGAGGACTGAGCGCCCGCAGCGGCCCTCGACGAGCGGCCACCAGGCGCGAGTTTCCCTTTGGGAGACCCTCCGGTACGGTCGCCCCGGTGACCGTACCCACCTCCCGACCAGCCGATCTCGACTTCGGTGCCTTCACCGAGGACGGCCCGTGGGTCATCGATCTCCACGACCTGCCGTGGCGAGCGGGGGTCGATCGGATACGGACCCGCACCCGCGCCGAGGTGCCTCAGCTCCTACGGCGACGCCGGCTCCCACCCGGGCGACGGGTGGTGCGGGTGGGGAGCCAGCTGGGACGGGCGGTGGCGGGCTGGTACCTCGTCGAGCGGCGACGGTCACAGGCCGAGTCGCGCGCCGGGTTGTCGCGTCGCCTCCGCATCGCCTTCGAGGAGCTGGGACCGACCTACATCAAGCTCGGGCAGATCCTGTCGTCGGGACAGGGCATCTTCCCTGAGGAGCTGGTGGCGGAGTTCCGCCTCTGTCGCGACCAGGTGCCGGCCGAGCCCTTCGCCGCCGTGCGCCAGACAGTCGAGACCGACCTCGGCCGACCCCTCGACTCGGTCTTCGCCGAGTTCGACGAGACCCCCGTGGCGGCGGCGTCCATCGCCCAGGTCCACGGGGCCAGGCTGCTCACGGGCGAGCCGGTGGTCGTGAAGGTCCAGCGAGCCCAGGTGAGCGGGCTCGTCCGGCGGGATCTGGCCGCCATGAGCTGGATCGCCCCTACCCTTGTCGGCCGCATCCCGGTGACCGCCCTGGCCAATCCTCCCGCTCTCATCGAGCTGTTCGCGGAGACCATCGTCGAGGAGCTGGACTTCCGCCTCGAGGCCGACAACATGCTCGACATCGCCCGCATACTGGCCGAGACCGACCAGCGGGCCCTGGTGGTGCCCCGCCCTCACCCCCGTCTGGTGACCCGGCGGGTCCTCGTGATGGAGCGACTGGCGGGCTTCGGATGGGACGACGTGGCGGGGATGCGCGCTGCTGGGATCGACACGTCGGCGGTGGTGCGGGCCTCGCTCATCGCCTTCATGGAGGGAGCGATCCTGTTCGGCGTGTTCCACGGCGACCTCCATGGCGGCAACATGTTCGTCCAACCCGGAGGCCGCGTCGCCCTGCTGGACTACGGCATCACCGGACGCCTCGACGAGCCCCAACGGCTGGCTTTCCTACGTCTGCTGATGGGGGGCACGACCAACGACGTGCACCTCCAGATCGAGGCCCTGCGCGACATGGGCGCCCTGCCCAGGGACGTCGACGTCGACGGCGTCATCAGGGACCTCGGCATCGACGACCCCGTCAAGGACCCGACGAACATGTCCGCCGAGGAGCTGATCGGCGAGATCCGGGAGCTGACCAAGGCCCTGCTCAGCTACGGCGCCCGCATGCCGAAGGAGCTCATGCTGTTCGTCAAGAACATGCTCTTTCTCGACGCCGCCATGGCCAACCTGGCGCCCGACGTCGACCTCTTCGCCGAGATCACCTACCTGGCGACCTACTTCGCCACCCACCACGGCGACCGCATCGCGCGGGACGTGGGCATCGATCCGCGCACGGTCCCGGTGGACCTCGACGGGGTGCGGGCCTCGATGGGTCTGACCTCCGACGTCGGGGGCCTCACCCACCGCGAGCTCCAGGCCCGACGCGCCGTGATCCGTCGGCGCATGGAGGACCGCCGGAGCCGGCGCTGACGGGGTGAGGAGGGCCGACCCTGCCGTGATCCTCGCGGTGGCCTCGGGCGGGGCCCTGGGGGCACTGTCCCGCTACGGCATCGAGCTCGGAGGCGACGTCGGCCGCGATGCGTTCCCATGGCCCACGTTGGGCATCAACGTGTCCGGGGCGTTCCTCCTCGGGCTCGTGTACACGCTCCTTGCCGAGCGCGTGCGGCCTACACCGTACCTGCGGGCCTTCCTCGCCATAGGGTTTCTCGGTGCGTACACGACGTTCTCGACGTGGACGGTCGAGGCCGTCCTGCTTGTCCGAGACGGAGCCGTGGGGATGGCCGCGACGTACGCCCTGGTGACCGTGGTGGCCGGCCTGCTTTCCGTCGTCGGCGGTATGGCTGCCGGTCGAGCGTGGCCGGCCCGAGCGGGAGGAAGCCATGAGACTCGAAGGAACCGGTGAGCAGCTGAGCATCTTCATCGGGGAGAACGACCACTACCAGCACAAGCCGCTCTACACCGAGATCGTGCATCGAGCCCACGAGGCGGGGCTGGCGGGGGCCACGGTCTTTCGCGGCTTCGAAGGCTATGGCGCCTCGAATGCCATTCACACCACGCGTATCCTGAGCCTCAGCGCCGATCTGCCGATCTTGATCACCATCGTCGACACGTCCGAGCTCATCGAGGGTTTCCTGCCGCAGCTGGACGAGCTGATCACCGAGGGGCTGGTGCTTCGCGAGAAGGTGGACATCGTCAAGTACGTCGGACGGGCCGCACCGAGCTCATGACCTACCTCGGAGTCGCCGTCGCCGGGGCCCTCGGGGCGGTCGTCCGGTACCTCGTCGATCGCGCCGTGGCGCGCCGGCACTACTCGGTCTTTCCCTTCGGCACGCTCCTCGTGAACGCGAGCGGGTCCTTTCTCGCCGGAGTGGTGCTCGGTCTTGCCCTCTATCACGGCCTGGCCTCGACCGCTGCCGTGGTGATCGGCATCGGCTTCCTCGGCAGCTACACGACGCTGTCGACGTTCAGCTTCGAGTCCGTGGGGCTTCTCGAGAGCGGGGCCCTACTGCTCGGCCTGGCCAACGTGGTGGGAAGCCTCGTGACCGGGCTGCTCGCGGCCGGCGCCGGGTTCGCGCTCGGCGCGCTGTAGTGGCGGCCGCCGACCGGACCGGGCACCCTTCGGCCGATCACCCTGGCCCGAGGGACCTGGTGCAGGCAGCCCGGTCGGTCGCCGCCTCGACCCTGTTCCCGCACGCCCAGGAAACCGATGTGGCCGCGCGGGTGCCCGAGGAGAACCTGCAGGCCCTTGCCGACAACGGGCTGTTCGGCCTGGCGGGCCCCCAGCCGGACGGGCACCCGCCGATAGCGCCGCCGGTCGTGCGCGCCGTCCAAGAGGCCCTGGCTGGGGCGTGCGGCGCCACCTTCTTCGTCTGGGCCCAGCATCACACCCCGGTCCGGCTCCTTGCCCGGACTCCCAATGCCGCGCTGCGGGCGCGGTGGCTGGACTCGCTGTGCGCGGGCGGGTCGCTCGCCGGCGTGATGTTCGCCTACCTCCGCTGGGCGTCGCCCGCCGTTCGGGCCACCGAGGTTCCGGGCGGCTACCGGGTCACCGGGGTGGCGCCCTGGGCGACCTCATGGGGAATGGCCGACATCTTCGCCGTGGCCGCCTGCCTCCCCGGAGACCACGTGCTGTGGTTCCTCCGCGACGGGCGAGCGGATGACGGGGTGCGGCCCTCGCCCCCGCTCGAGCTGGCCGTCATGCAGTCCACCTCGACGGTCAGGGTCGCCTTCGAGGACCTGTTCGTCCCCGACGAGGAGGTGTTGCTGGTCGAGCCGCTGGAGACCTGGCGTCGTGAGGACCGGGTCACCACGTCGCAGCCGAGCCCAGCCGCCCTGGGCGTCGCCGGCACCAGCTGCCGGCTCCTCGCCGAGGCCGCTGCCCAGCGGCGCGACCACACCACCACGGAGACGGCCGGCGCGCTGGAGACCGAGCTGGCCGGCTCACGCCAGGGCGCCTACGAGCTCGCCGACGCACCGATGCCCGAGCAGCCAGGCCCCGCCTTCGACGCCCACCTGGCCCGCCTCGTCGAAGCCAGGGTGTCGAACCTCGAGATTGCGCAGAAGGCCTCCAGGGCTCTCGTCACCGCCCTTGGCGGCGGCGCCATAGCCCGCACCCATCCCGCCCAGCGGCTGGCCCGCGAGGCCCTCTTCTACGTCGTGCAGGCCCAGACGGACTCCATCCGCCGGGCCAGCCTCACCCGCCTCACTGGCGACCACCCGCGAAGCGCCTGACCCACCACCTCGGATCGCGAGCGTGGGCGTGGAAGTGGTGCGGCATCTGGCGCATGACCCGATCGACCGAAAACCCCTCGGGGCCGAAGCGCGCCGTCGCGACCTGCTCCAGCACGCCGATCATGTGATCGACAGCCGCGCTCGGCGGCTCTGCGCCGTGACGCCGCCAGACGACCATGGGCACGTCGCAGATCTCGCAGTCGGCGACCCAGCAGACGTCGTCCTCGTGATGCCACGGTGTGATGCGCGCCGCTTCGCACAGCTCGCACCCGTCGACCTTCCCGTCGTCCAGCAGGGAGCGATCGCCCTCGGCCGGTGCTCCGCCATCCGGCTGCTCAGGCATCGATGCCGGCCCGCAGCTCTCCCACGAAGGCGGCGGCCTCGTCGGGACCCCCACCCTCCAGCAGTCGCCGCACGAGCGCCGACCCCACCACCACGCCGTCGGCGTCCTCGCACACGTCCCTGGCCTGGTCGGGGGTGGACACCCCCACGCCGATCAGGACCGGCTTGTCGGTCACGGCCTTGAGCCGCCGGGCCATCCTGCGGGCGCTCGTCGCCAGCTCGTCTCGTTCGCCGGTGACGCCCAGCAGGCCGACCCCGTACACGAAGCCGCGGGCTCGCCGGCAGATGGCCTCCAGCTGGTCGTCAGCCGTCGTCGGCGCCGCCAGCATGACCGTCTCGACCCCGGCGTCGTCCGCTGCCCGGGCCCACTCCCCCACCTCGTCGAGCGGAAGATCCGGCACGATGGCGGCGGCCACCCCGGACTCGACCAGCCGACGGGCGAAGCGGCGGTGGCCGCTCCGGAACACGAGGTTGTAGTAGGTCATCACGGCGAGCGGAATCTCCACGTCGACACCGCTCAGCTCCGACACAATGCCGGCCGGCGTCGCCCCGCGCGCCAGGGCGCGCGCCGACGCCTCCTGGATGGTCGGTCCGTCCATGATCGGGTCCGAGAACGGGATGCCGACTTCCAGGCCGTCGGCGCCGGCCGCGGCGACGGCCCGCACCACGTCGCACCAGTGTGGTGTCAGGGCTCCCGTGACGTAGGGGACGAGAAGCTTGCGACCCTCGTCGCGCGCCGCCCGCAAGGTTGCTTCGAGCGACCCGACGGGCGCGTTGCCCCCGCCGGAAGGTGACGTCTCGTCGGCGGCGTCCGAAAGGACGCGGCTCACCCGAGCAGCTCCATCACCTCGGCCGCGTCCTTGTCACCCCGCCCCGACAGGGTCACGAGCACCGTCGAGCCGGTCGGGATCTCGTCGCCCGCGGCCCGGGCGACGTAGGCCACGGCGTGCGCGGGCTCGAGGGCCGGGATGATGCCCTCGGTCTCCGACAGCAGCCGCAGGGCGTCCAGCACCTCGTCGTCGCCGGCCTCGACGTAGCGGGCCCGACCGACCTCGGCCAGGTAGGCGTGCTCGGGACCGACGCCCGGGTAGTCGAGGCCGGCCGAGATCGAGTGGGCCTCGAGCACCTGGCCGTACTCGTCCTGGAGAAGATGCGAACGCATGCCGTGCACGACCCCCGGGACACCGTGTCCGATGGCTGCGCCGCCGGCGGCCTCGACGCCGATCAGGGCCGCTCGGGTGTCCACGAACCCGGCGAACGTCCCCGCCGCGTTCGACCCGCCCCCGACGCAGGCGAGCACGAAATCCGGGTCGTCACCCCCCAGCACCTCGCGGCACTGGCGGCGCGCCTCGTCGCCGATGACACGCTGCAGCTCGCGGACCATCCAGGGGTAGGGGTGCGGGCCCATCACCGACCCGAGGCAGTAGTGCGTGGTCTCGACCGACGCGACCCAGTCCCGCATGGCCTCGTTGATGGCGTCCTTCAGGGTGCGGCTCCCAGAGTCGACGGGTCGGACCTCGGCGCCCAGCAGGTTCATGCGGAACACGTTGAGGGCTTGGCGCTGCACGTCCACGGCTCCCATGTACACGACGCACTCCAGCCCGAACAGGGCGGCCGCCGTCGCCGTGGCCACGCCGTGCTGTCCGGCTCCCGTCTCGGCCACCAGGCGCCGCTTCCCCATGGTCCGGGCGAGGAGGGCCTGCCCCACCACGTTGTTGATCTTGTGGGAGCCGGTGTGGGCCAGGTCCTCGCGCTTGAGCAGGACCCGCACCCCAAGGCGATCCGACAGCCGGCGGCACTCGGTCACCGGTGTCGGCCGGCCGGCGTACTCGCGCAGGAGCGTGGCGTACTCGCTTTGGAAGGCATCGTCCGCCCAGGCCGAGCGGAACGCCGCCTCCAACTCCTTGCACGCCCCCACCAGCGACTCGGGCACGAACCGCCCGCCGAACGAGCCGAAGCGACCGGACGGGCTCGGCTCGCCCATCGTCGTGGGGGAGGAAGACCGCACCTCCATCCCTCAGCCCTCCTGCCAGTCGTACGGCGCGTCGTCGTCGCCCTGGTAGTCAGGTCGGCCGGCGGCCTTGGCGGCGGCGATGAAAGCGCGGAGCTTACGCGGGTCCTTGCGCCCCGGCCGGGCCTCGACGCCGGTCACGACGTCGACGCCCCAGGGGTGGACGCGGGCGATGGCCTCGCCCACGTTCACCGGGTCGAGACCGCCCGCCAGCAGCAGACGTGAGCCGTCGACGACGCCCTCGGCCAGCCGCCAGTCGAACACCTTTCCCGATCCCGGCGACGGGGCGTCGAGGAGCACGAGGTCGGCGCGGTAGTCAGCGGCGCTTGCGATGGCCCGCTGGCCGGCCGCGAAGGCCTTGATCGTCACGCCGACACGCTCGGCCACCCACCGGGTGGCCTCCGGAGACTCGTTGCCGTGTAGCTGGGCGCCCTTGAGACCGATGGTGTTGACGACCTCGACGACGCGCTCGGGCGTCTCGTTGCTGAACACGCCGACCGTGATCACGTGGGGGGGAAGGCGACGGGCGATGTCGGCAACCCGGCTGGGGGCGACCTGGCGGGGAGACGGGGCGAAGACGAAGCCGAGGGCGTCGGCTCCGAGAGCGACGGCAAGCAGCGCGTCCTCCTCGCTCGTGGTGCCGCAGACCTTCACGAACACGCGGACCCGCTCGCTCTCACCTTGGGCCGGCCTCCCGGGCCCGCCTCGCTCGTGGTGCCGCAGACCTTCACGAAAACGCGGACCCGCTCGCTCTCACCTCGCCGAGGAGGGACCGCACCGCAGCCTGGCGGTCGGGGGCCCGGATCAGCGATTCGCCGACCAGCACGGCGTCGAAGCCGGAGCCGGCCAGGCGGGCGGCATCTGCCGCGCCACGCACCCCGGACTCGGCCACCTTGACGACACCGCCCGGGATCCGCGGCGCCATGTGCTCGGCCCGCTGGTGGTCGACCTCGAAGGTCGTCAGGTCGCGCTGGTTGACGCCGACCAGGTCGGCGCCGGCATCGAGCGCCCGCTCCAGCTCGGCCTCGTCATGGACCTCGATCAGGGCTGCCAGGCCCAGCTCCCTCGCCAGGCCCCGCAGCCGGACCAGCTCGGCGTCCGCCAGGGCGGCCACAATCAGCAGGACGGCGTCCGCGCCCATCAGCCGGGCATCACACACGTCGGCCTCGGACACGGTGAAGTCCTTGCGCAGCACGGGCAGGTCGACGGCGCGCCGGGCCGCGCCCAGGTCGGCCGGCGACCCTCCGAAGAACCGGGCGTCGGTCAGCACCGACAGGCAGGCTGCTCCCCCCGCCGCGTAGGACGAGGCGACCGCCGCCGGATCCAGCTCGGGGGCCAGATCTCCCCGCGACGGCGAGCGGCGCTTGAGCTCGGCGATGACCGCCAGGCCGTCCTGCGTGACCGCCGGGCGAAATGGCCGCGGCTCCGGCGCCCGCCGGGCGGCCTCGACCAGGCCCTCGACCGGGCGGTTGTCCTCCGCGGCCCTGGCCCGATGCACGGCGAGGATGCGGTCGAGGTAGGTGGCCATATTGGCCAAATGCTACCGGTCAACGTCTGCCGATCTCCCGGAATGACGGCCGCTGGCGGAGGTGGGGGTCCCGGCGCGGTCAGGGACGCCGGCACAGACAGTGCGCACCTTCGCGCCTCCACGGGTGCCACCCTTGGTGCGTGGCCAACGACCTCGGGACGATCGTGGTCGTCGAGGACGACCCGAACATCGCCGATCTGGTCGAGCTGTATTTGCGCCGGGAGGGCTTCCGAGTGCTCCAGGCGACCGACGGCGGGCGGGCCCTCGACGTCGTGGGCAGGGAGCGTCCCCGGTTGGTCGTGCTGGACCTCGGCCTGCCCGGGCAGATGGACGGCTTCGACGCCTGTCGCCGCCTCCGGGACGGCGGCGCCGTGCCGGTGCTGATCCTCACCGCCCGCGACAGCGAGATCGATCGGGTGCTCGGGCTGGAGCTGGGCGCGGACGACTACGTGACGAAGCCCTTCTCGCCTCGTGAGCTGGTCGCACGGGTCAAGGCGATCCTCCGGCGGGTCGACGGGCCACCCCGTGACGAGCCCGACGTCCTGGTGACCGGAGGGGTCGAGGTCGACCTGGGTCGCCGCGAGGCCCGAGTCGCCGGTCGGGTCGTTCCCCTGGCGGCGCGGGAGTTCGACCTCCTGGCGCACCTGGCCCACAACACCGGCCTGGCGCTCACCCGACCCCAGCTCCTCGAGGGGGTCTGGGGGCCGGGCTGGTATGGCGACGAGCGAACCGTGGACGTGCACGTGCGCCAGCTCCGCAAGAAGCTGGGCGACCAGCTCCCCCTCGCCACCGTCTGGGGCGTGGGCTACCGCCTGGGCTGACCCGTGCGACGCCGCCTCACCATCGCCATCGTCGGGGTCACGGCGGCCGCCCTGCTGGCCGCTGGTGTCGGCGCCCTGCTGCTGGCCCGGCGGGCTGCGGTCGACGACGCCCGCCAGGGGCTCCTCGGCCAAGCCACGGCGATCGCCCAGGGGACTCAGGCAGCGGAGGCGGCCCGGCCGACCCCGGGCAGTCCCGGCCGGGCGACGATCCTGCCCATCCTGAAGCGGGTGGTCCGGCTGGACGGCGCCGAGGTCGTCACCATCAGCGGCGGCCAGTTCGTGACCTCCCTCCCGTCGGGGCTCACGGCCGGCAACGTCCATCCGGACGAGGTCAGCCAGGGTCTGTCGACGTCGGGGACCAAGGGCAACCTCGTGTACACCGCCGTCCCCGTCCAGCTCACCGCGGCGGAGCGCAGCCGGGGTTTGACGCAGCCCCACGAGGCCGTGGTCCTGACCCGGCGGGTCAGCAGGGCCGGTCCCAGCTGGTTCTATCTGGTCCTGGTGGGAGCGGGCACGCTGGCCGTGGCCGCCGTGGTGGCCCAACGACTCAGCCGGCGGGTGACCCGGCCCCTCGACGACGCCGTGGCGGCCACGGGGCGGATCGCCGAAGGAGACCTGGCGACCCAGGTGCCCGTGGCGGGTGACGACTACCCCGAGCTGGCCTCGCTCACCAGGTCCATCAACACCATGGCGGCCAGCCTCAGCCGGGCCCGAGGCCTCGAACGGCAGTTCCTCATGGCCGTGTCCCACGACTTGCGGACGCCCCTGACCTCGATCCGCGGCTTCGCCGAGGCCATCGCCGAGGGGGCGGCCACCGACACGCAGCGCGCCGCCTCGGTGATCGCCAGCGAGTCCCGCCGCCTCGAGCGCCTGGTCGGGGACCTGCTCGAGCTGGCGAAGCTCGACGCCAGCCGGTTCTCCCTGGACGTGCGCCCGACGGACGTGGCCGAGGTGGTCGTCGATACGACGGAGGGATTTCGCCCCGTCGTCGAGAAGGCCGGGCTGGAGCTGGTGGTGGCCTGCGGGGACGACGGGCCACTGGACGCCATGGCCGATCCCGACCGCCTGGCCCAGGTGCTGGCCAACCTGGTCGAGAACGCCTACAAGTTCGCCGGCGCCCGCATCCGGGTGTCGGCCATGGTGGGGGACGGAGCGGGCGTGGAGGTCCTCGTGGAGGACGACGGACCGGGAATCCGCGCCGACGAGCTGTCGGCGGTGTTCGAGCGCTCCTTCCATCTGTCACGCCCACCGGCGCGCCAGCTGGGGTCCGGGCTCGGGCTCCCGATCGTGGCCCAGCTGGCCCGGGCCATGGGCGCGACCGTCCGGGCCGAGTCCCCCGTCGCCGACGGCGGGGGCACCCGGATGATCGTGAGCCTCCACCGCTAGCCGGCGCAGGCGGGCACGTCGATCGGCACCGGGGCGGCCCCGTTCACCGATACGCCCAGCGGCTGGGTGCCACCGGCCTCGCAGGTGAGGTGCCAGGTGACCTGGCCGCCCCGGTCGGTCGTCGTGGGGTTGGGGCTGGTGACCTGCCAGGCCCCGGTCCCACTGAGCTGCGCGCTCACGCCCGCGGCCGGGTCGGCCCGCCCGACGCCCTGGGCGTCGACCGCCTCGTTGCTCACCTCGACCACCAGGTTGGCGGGCTGGTTGGCCACTGGCGGGTTGGGAGCGACGGCCGAGGTCACGACGGGTCCCGAGAAGCTCTGCACGCCGAGACCGAGGGTCCGGTTCTCTCCGCCCCCGAGGAACAGGATCGCGGGGGTGGCCATGGTCTGGTCGGGCACGCGCCACGCCCGCACCCGGTAGCGGCCGCCGAGGATGTTCGGGAGCGACCACCGCCCGTCGGGTCCGGCGGTCACCCGGGCGGTGGCCGAGGCCTCGCCGACGAGGCGTTGGACCTCCACGGTGGCGCCCCCGACGGGGCCGCCCGGCCCACTCACGGTGCCCGACAGCGTGGCGTGTCCGGGCCCCATCGCGACGCCGGGAATCGTCGTGCGCCCGGGCACCCCGGGCAGTGCGATCCCGGTGAGGTCGGGGGTCGTGGTCGTGGACCGGCTCGGGGCGGTGCTCGGCGGCGGGGGAAGGGCGCTGACCGCGCCGGGGGCGCAGGCAGCAAGCCCCAGCCCGGCGAGGCCCAGCGCGGCAAGGCCCAGCGCGGCCACGGCGGGTGTCGGCGTGCGTCCCAGCCTCATGTCACGAGGGGCAGGGCCTCCACCCGGCCGGAGGCCTCCTCCCCACCCCAGCGGACGACGACATCGGCCGGCGGCTCGACCTCCCGGCGGACGTAGGCCAGGGCCACCGGGCCTCCGAGCGTCGGAGACAGGGCCACGCTGGTCAGCTGGCCCAGCTCGCGCTCTCCCCCATCTTCCGCGAACAGTGCGGCGCCCACTGGCGGGGCGTCGCCTCCCCTGACCACCACGCCCCGCAGGTGGCGGGGGACCCGCCCGCCCCGGGAGTCGATGCGGGCCACGAGCTCCTGGCCGGTGTAGCAGCCCTTGGTGAAGCTGACCGTGCGCTCCACGAGGCCCGTCTCGGCGGGAATGGTGCGGTCGGTCAGCTCTGCTCCCATCGTCGGGATCCCGGCTTCGACCCGCACCGCCTCCCAGGCCGCGGGTTCGCAGACCGGAACCCCGTCGGGCACGGCCGGATGCTCGCCGACCAGGTCGACGCCGGGGAGGCCCGGCCAGTCGGCGGCCAGTGCCAGCCCGTCCCGCTCATGGGCGCCGAGGCCGAGATCGGCCAGGTGAGGGCCGCGAAGGGCGAGGCAGCGCCACCCGAGCGCCTCGATGTCGACCTTGGTCCGGAGCTTGAACCGCGCCAGGCGGGAGACGACGACCGAGCCGTAGCCCCCGTCGACGTCGAGCAGGAGCTCGTCGCCAGCCGTCCGGGTCACCCGCACGACGGCGTCGATCTTGCCCTGGGGGCTCAGCAAGAGCGACCCGGCCGAACTTCCGACCTCCAGGCCTTCGACGTCCTGACTGAGCTGGCCCTGGAGATAGGCCACGGCCTCCGGGCCCGCGACCCGCACCACGTCCCGAGGGACCCACGCCGCGCCCACCTCGTGACGCAGGGCCCGGTAGTCGTCGTCCCAGCTGGCGCGGTCCATAGAGGCAAATGATGGCGCACCCGGCCGCCTACTGTTGACAGTCGATGACCCCTGAGGCCACGACCTACACCACCGACCGCGGGATCCGCGTGCTTCGCACGGTCGAGGACATCGCGGTCGAGGGGGCCATCGACCAGATCATCGACGCGCTCGACACCCGGCGGGGCGCCCTGTTCGCCTCCAGCTTCGAGTACCCGGGCCGCTACACCCGGTGGGACGTCGGGTTCGTGGATCCCCTCCTCGAGCTGTCCTGCCGCGGGCGGGAGGTGAGCGTCACCGCCCTCAACCGGCGGGGGCGCCAGCTGCTCCCGGTCCTGGCCGACGTCCTGGCCGAGGTCCCGGACCTGTCCTCGACCGAGCTGCGAGGCGAGCGCCTGACCGGCGTGGTCGAGGCGCCCTCCCGCCGCTTCCCCGAGGAAGCACGCAGCCTCCAGCCTTCGGTGTTCTCCGTCATCCGGGCCCTGACGGCGCTGTTCCGCAGCGACGCCGATCCCCACCTGGGCCTCTACGGCGCCTTCGGCTACGACCTCGCCTTTCAGTTCGAGCCCATCCGCCTGACGCTGGAGCGGCCCGCCAACCAGCGCGATCTGGTGCTGTACCTTCCGGACGAGATCGTCGTCGTCGACCACCAGCGCCAGCGGGCCTCCCGACGACGGTACGAGCTCGAGGCAGGTGCCCGGTCGACCCGGGGGCTGCCCCGTGAGGGAGACAGCGCCCCGTACGTCGGCGTGTCCGAGGTCGCTCGCTCCTGCGACCACGGGCCCGGCGAGTACGCGGCCGGGGTGCTGGTGGCCAAGGAGGCTTTCGGCCGCGGCGACCTGTTCGAGGTGGTGCCGGGCCAGACGTTCTTCGAACCCTGCACCGTCCCGCCCTCGGAGCTGTTCCGCCGGCTTCGGGAGCGCAACCCCGCTCCCTACGGTTTCATCGTCAACCTGGGACAGTCCGACCACCTGGTCGGCGCCTCCCCGGAGATGTACGTGCGGGTGGACGGGCCCCGGGTGGAGACCTGCCCCATCTCGGGCACCATCGCCCGGGGCCGGGATCCCATGGACGACGCCGAGCGCATCCGGGCCCTGCTGAACTCGTCGAAGGACGAGTCCGAGCTCACCATGTGCACCGACGTCGACCGCAACGACAAGTCCCGCATCTGCGAGCCGGGCAGCGTGCGCGTCATCGGGCGCCGCCAGATCGAGATCTACTCCCGGGTCATCCACACCGTCGACCACGTCGAGGGCACGCTGCGGCCGGGCTTCGACGCGCTGGACGCCTTCCTGTCCCACATGTGGGCGGTGACGGTCACGGGTGCCCCGAAAGCTTGGGCCATGCAGTTCATCGAAGACCACGAGAAGACACCCCGGGCCTGGTACGGCGGCGCCGTGGGCTGGGTCGGGTTCGACGGGCGGATGAACACCGGCCTGACACTGCGGACCGTGCGGGTGCGCAACGGGGTCGCCGAGGTGCGGGTGGGGGCGACGCTGTTGTGGGAGTCAGATCCTGAGGCCGAGGAGCTCGAGACGCGTGACAAGGCGGCGGCGTTCCTGGACGCCGTCCGCCAGCCTCGGCCCGAGGCCGTCGATGGTGATGTCGTCGAGGTGCGCTCGGTGCCCTCCTCCCGCGTGCTGCTCGTGGACCACCAGGACTCCTTCGTGCACACGTTGGCCAACTACCTGCGCCAGGGGGGTGCCGACGTCACGACCCTTCGGGCCGGGTTCCCCCTGGACGAGCTCGACCGGCTGGCGCCGGACCTGGTCGTGCTCTCGCCCGGACCCGGGCGGCCCGAGGACTTCGACTGCTCGGCCACCATCGCCGCCTGCCTGGCGAGGGGCCTTCCCGTGTTCGGGGTGTGCCTCGGCCTCCAGGCCCTGGTGGAGCACCTCGGCGGAAAGCTGGACACGCTGGCGACCCCGACCCATGGCAAGCCTTCCGTGATCCGGGTCGTCGGGGGCCAGCTGCTCGCCGGCCTGCCCGAGCGGTTCACGGCCGGCCGCTACCACTCCCTCCACGCGCCGGCGGCGGCCTTGCCGCCCGGACTGATGGCCACCGCGCTTTCCGAAGACGGGGTGGTCATGGCGGTCGAGCACGTCGACCTTCCCGTGGCGGGGGTCCAGTTCCATCCCGAGTCGATCATGTCGGCCGAAGACGACGTCGGCATCCGACTCGTGCGCGGCGTCGTGGCCCGGCTGGGCCGGCGCAGTGCGGTCAGCCCGCCGTCGGGGTGACCTCGCCGAACGCCCGAAAGAAGCACGTGCGCTCGCCGGTGTGGCACGCCCCCCGCCCCTCCTGGTCCACGACCACCAGCACGGCGTCGCCGTCGCAGTCGTAGTAGGCGCCCCGCACCCACTGGCGGTCGCCCGAGGTCTCACCCTTGCACCAGTACTCCTGGCGGCTGCGGCTCCAGAACCACGTCCGACCCGACGACAGCGTGCGCCGCAGGGCAGTGTCGTCCATCCAGGCCAGCGTCAGCACCTGTCCCGTGGTGTGGTCCTGGACGATGGCGGGCACCAGGCCGTCGTCGTTGAAGGCGATGGCCGAAACGGCGGCCTCGTCGACCTCGATGGGCGTGGCCACGAACGACGCCTGGTCGGTCACAGGTACAGCCCCGTGCCGCCGTCGATCCGCTCGGAGGCGACGGCGTGGATGTCCCGCTCGCGCAGTATCAGGTAGTCGTCGCCCTGGACCTCGACCTCGTAGCGATCCTCGGGATTGAACAGGACCTGGTCGCCGGACGTGATGTTGCGCACGTGGGGCCCGACCGCCACCACCTCGGCCCAGGCCAGGCGCTTGGACACCTGGGCCGTGGCCGGGATGAGGATGCCGGCTCGGGACGTCCGCTCCCCTTCCACCGCCGGAAGCTGCACCAGCACGCGATCGCTGAGCATGGTGATGGGCTGCTTCTGCTGGGGCTTCGAGCTCCCGGTCCGGGCGTCTGCTGGCTGTGTCACTAGGGCACGGTACCGTCTCGCCCGATGCCGATCGAGCCGGTAACGCTGTCGAGTGCCGACGGCCTGGCCCTGGAGGGCGAGCTGAGCGTGCCCGAGCGGGCGTGGTCGGCTGCCGTTCTGGCCCATCCGCACCCTGAGTTCGGCGGGTCCATGCGCTCCATCGTCACCGCCGCCATGTTCGATGCCCTGCCTGCGGCCGGGGTCGCCTGTCTCCGGTTCAACTTCCGGGGGGTCGGCCGCTCGGAGGGGACCCACGGTGGCGGACGGGACGAGCGAGCCGACCTCGTGGCGGCCATCGACGTGCTGTCCCCGATCACCGAGGGCCTGCCGCTCGTGTTGGCCGGATGGTCCTTCGGAGCCGACACGGCCCTCACGGTGGGAGACGATCGCCTGGCCGGCTGGATCGCGGTGGCCCCTCCGCTGCGGGCCGCCGCCGTCGCCGACATGGTCGCCCCTGCCGACTCCCGACCCAAGCTGGTGGTCGTGCCCGAGCACGACCAGTTCCGACCCCCCGAGTCGGCCCGCCCCGTGATCGAGGGGTGGACGAGCACCCAGCTCGAGATCGTCCCGGGCGGGGACCACTACCTCGTGGGCCGGGCCGATCAGCTGATGGCCCTGTCGTTGGCCTGGCTCGAGCGGCTCAGCCGGCAATCGGCCTGACGCTCACGCCCTTGGCGGCCAGGTAGGCCTTGGCCTCGGCGACGCCGTGCTCCGCATAATGGAAGATCGACGCCGCCAGCACGGCGTCGGCGGCGCCGGCCACGGCCCCCTCGACGAGGTGGTCGAGCGTGCCGACCCCCCCGCTGGCGATCACGGGGATGGAGCAGGCCTGCGCGACCGACCTCGTCAGCTCGAGGTCGTAGCCATCTCTCGTGCCGTCGCGGTCCATGGAGGTGAGCAGCAGCTCGCCCGCCCCCAGCCGTTCGCAGACCATGGCCCACGTGCGCGCGTCGAGGCCCGTAGGGGTGCGCCCGCCGTGGGTGTAGACCTCGAACCCCGTACCCCGCCGCCGGGCGTCCACGGCGACGACCACGCACTGTGATCCGAGCTCGGCGGCCATCTCGTGCACCAGGGCCGGGCGCTGCACGGCCATCGTGTTCACCGCCACCTTGTCGGCGCCGGCCCGGAGCAGCCGATGGGCGTCGCCCAGGCTGCGCACGCCGCCCCCGACCGTGAGGGGGATGAAGACCTCGTCGGCGGTCCGCGCCACGACGTCGACCAGGGTGTCCCGGTCGTCGGAGGAAGCGGTGATGTCGAGAAAGACGACCTCGTCGGCTCCGGCCCGGTCGTAGCGGGCGGCGAGCTCGACCGGATCGCCGGCGTCCCGCAGGTTCTCGAAGTTGACGCCCTTGACCACTCGCCCGGCGTCGACGTCGAGGCAGGGGATCACCCGGACGGTGCGCACGCCGCCAGCGCCTCCTTCAGGTCGAGCCGCCCGTCGTGGATGGCCCGACCCACGATCACGCCTGCCAGCCGCCGGCCGTCCGCATCGAGACGGGCGAGGCGGGCCAGGTCTTCCACCGACCCCACGCCCCCCGACGCGATGAGGTCCACGGTCGACACCGCCAGCGCCGCTGACAGGCCGGCGAGATCTGGCCCCGCGAGGGTCCCGTCCCTGCTGATGTCGGTCACGATCACGGCGGCCGCTCCGAGGTCCTCGAGCCGGCCCAGGACCTCGAGCAGCCCTGCACCCGAGGCCTGTGTCCACCCGCGCAGCGATACCTCGCCTCGGCGGTGGTCGATGCCGGCGGCCACGCGCCCCGGGTACCGGGCGGCCAGCCGCTCGACCAGGTCGGCGTCTTCCACCGCCGCCGTCCCCAGGACCACCCGGGCCACCCCGCCGTCGAGCAGAGCCGCCGCGCCCGAGTCGTCGCGCACCCCTCCGCCGGCCTGGACCGGCACCTCGACGGCGGCAGCGATGTCGGTGATGATCCTGCGGTTCACCGGGTGACCGGTCCTGGCCGCGTCGAGGTCGACCACGTGGAGCCACGGTGCACCCGAGCCCGCCAGGTCGATCGCCGTCTCCACCGGGTCTCCGTAGACGGTGCGGCGCTCGAAGTCACCTTGGACCAGTCGGACGCAGCGTCCGTCCAACAAATCGACGGCGGGGTACAGGTCCATCAGCTGCAGGCGCGCACGAACCCGGCGAGGAGGGCCAGCCCGGCTGCTCCCGACTTCTCAGGGTGGAACTGGGTCGCCCACAGCCGGCCCCGCTCCACGGCGGCCACCACCGACCCCCCGTACTCGCACGTGGCCACGACGTCACCCGACGGCTCCGGGGCGAAGGAGTGCACGAAGTACACCCACGGAAGGTCGCCGAGCGGTCGGAGCATCTCGCTGGCGCGATCCGACACCGGACGGAGCACGTTCCACTGCATCTGCGGGCTCTTCGGTCCGGGCGGAAGGGCGCCGACCCTGCCGTCGAGGATCGCCAGCCCGCGCGCGCCGGCGTCTTCCGCCGACGCCTCGTAGAGCATCTGCATGCCGACGCAGATGCCGAGAAAGGGAAGGTCGCGGCGGGCGGCGTCGACGGCGACGGCGTCGAGCCCGGATGCCCGCAGGGCCTCCAGGCAGCGACCGAAAGCTCCGACCCCGGGAAGCACCACCCCCGCCGCTCCCTCGGCCTGATCAGGGTCCGTCACCAGTCGGGCGTCACCTCCCACCCGCTGCAACGCCTTCTCGGCCGAGCGGAGGTTGCCGATCCCGTAATCGAGGACGGCGATCACAGGCGTCCCTTGGTCGACGGGACCTCGGCTCCCTCCACCCGAGCCGCGTCGCGTAGGGACCGGGCCACGGCTTTGAACGAGGCCTCGAGGATGTGATGGGTGTTGCGCCCACTCCGCAGCCTGATGTGCAAGGTGATGCCGGCCGAGGTGGTCAGGGCCCGCCAGAACTCCTCGGCCAGCTGCGGCTCGAAGGCCGGGGTCCCGAGGGGCACCGCGTCAGGAGCCAGGTCCACGTCGTACTGGAGGTAGGGACGCCCGGACAGGTCGAGCGCCACCTCGACCAGCGCCTCGTCCAGGGGCACGGCCATCGAGGCGAAGCGGCGCACCCCGGCTTTGTCGCCCAGCGCCGCGGCCAGGGCCTCCCCGAGCACGATGCCGACGTCCTCCACGGTGTGGTGGGCGTCGACGTCCAGATCGCCCTGAGCGGAGACGCGGAGGTTCAGCCCCCCGTGCCGGCCCAGCTGGGACACCATGTGGTCGAAGAACGGGAGGCCCGTGGTCACCTCCACCAGCCCTGAGCCCTCCAGATCGAGCGCGACTTCGACCGTGGTCTCGCGGGTCCGACGCGAACGCTCGGCGGCTCTCACTTCAGGCACGCAGTCAGGGCGTCGAGGAAGGCGGTGTTCTCCTCCGGTGTGCCGACTGTCACCCGCAGGCACCCGTCGAGACGGGGCCAACCGCTGCAGTTGCGAACGAGCACCGAGCGATCGACCAGACCCTGCCACACCTCGTCCCCGGGACGGGTGAGCGGGCGAAAGAGGATGAAGTTGGCGTCGGATGGCCAGGACTCGACCGGCAGCGCACCCAGGGCGGCGACGAGACGGCCGCGCTCCTCCACCAGGACGGCGACCCTGTTGTCCATGTCCGCCCGGTAGTCGAGGGCCAGACGCCCGGCGACCTGCTTGATGGCGTCGAGGTGGTACGGAAGCACGACCTGCTCGAGGGCGGCCACCACCGACGCCGGGGCCACGAGATAGCCGAGCCTCGCCGCGGCCATGGACCACGTCTTGGAGAACGTCCTGACCACGACCAGTCGGTCGTGGTCGCCGAGCATCGACAGCGCCGACCACGAACAGAACTGGCCGTAGGCCTCGTCCACCACGACCAGGCCGGGCGCCATGTTCAGCACCTGGTCGACCACCTGCTCGGAGTCGGCCCGACCCGACGGGTTGTTGGGCGAGCACAGGAAGGTGACGACGGGCGCCGCCTCATCGTTCACCCGGCGGACCTCGTCGAGGTCGATGCGGAAGTCTGCCAGCCGCTCACCCGTCGCCACACGGGTGCCCGTGAGGCGGGCGATGTGGGAGTGCAGCGCGTACGTCGGCTCGAACACGGCCACGCTGCGGCCGGGCCCGCCGAAGGCCAGCAGAAGGCATTGGAGCACCTCGTTGGATCCGTTGGCGCAGAAGACCTCCTCGGGACGCACGCCATGCACCTTCGCCAGCGCCGAGCGCAGCGCCCAGGCCCGACGGTCGGGATACCGGTGGAACTCGATGCGCGCCAACTCGGCGCACAAAGCGTCCACCCAGGCGCGCGGTGGTGCGATGGGCGACTCGTTGGTGTTGAGCCGGACCGCCACATCCAGCTGCGGCGAGTGGTACCCCTCGAAGAGGTCCAGGTCTGCTCGCACCGGGACCGGCGGCACTAGCTCTCCCATGTCTTTGGGCCGGCCTCCCGGGCCGGCTGCCTGAGTCGCACCGACTCGGCGTGAGCGGGGAGCCCCTCGGCGTCGGCGATGGCACGAACGTGCGGGGCCACCCGGGCCAGGGCGCGCTCGTCCACCGACACAACGTGGATGTGGCGGACGAAGTCGTCGACTCGCAGGGCGCTGGCGAAGCGCGCCGATCCATAGGTCGGGAGCACGTGGCTGGGGCCGGCCAGGTAGTCCCCGACGCTGGCAGGGGCGAAGACGCCGGTGAACACGGCGCCGGCGTTGCGAACCAGCGGCAGCAGGCCGTCGGGCTCGTCGCAGAGGAGCTCGAGGTGCTCGGGGGCGATGCTGTTGGCCACGGTGATCGCCTGCTCGGGACCCTCGACGACCACGGCGTAGCCGCCTTGGGCCAGGGTGGCCTCGATCTCGCTCCGCCGCGGCGACGCCGCCACGAGTCGGGCCACGGCGTCGGCGACCTCCTCGGCCACCCGTTCCGACCAGGTGACGAGCCAGGCCAGCCCGTCGGGCCCGTGCTCTGCCTGCACGACCACGTCGATGGCCGCGAGCTCGACCGGGGTGGTCGCGTCGGCGACCACGACGACCTCTGAGGGCCCGGCGAACGCCGAGGGCACACCGACCACGCCCGACACCTGACGCTTGGCCTCGGACACATAGATGTTCCCCGGCCCGACGATGACGTCCACGGCGCCGATCGTCTCCGTGCCGTACGCCATGGCCCCCACGGCCTGGGCCCCGCCCACGCGGTAGACCTCATCGACTCCGGCCAGGGCTGCGGCCGCCAGCGTCGGCTCGGCCACGCTCCCGTCGGCGTCAGGTGGCACGCACAGGGCGACGTGGGGCACGCCGGCCACCCGCGCTGGCACTGCCGTCATGAGCACAGTGGACGGGTAGCGGGCCCGGCCGCCGGGAACGTAGAGCCCCGCCCGCTCGACCGGTATGGGGAGCTCGGTGACGACAATCCCCTCGCGCTCGTAGGGCTCGGCGCGCGACCAGGTGCGCTGATAGCCGTGATAGTCCCCGATGGCGGACTGGGCCGCCTCGAGGGCCTCCCGGAGGGGTGTCGGGATGGACTCGAGGGCGTGGCCGAGCTCGCCTGCTGGTACCCGCAGGTCGTCGAGCACGACGCGGTCCAGGCGCTCGGTGTGCTCGCGCACCGCCGTGTCACCCCTCGCCCGGACGTCGGCGAGGATGGCCTCGACCGCGTCTGTCGGGGGTTCCTTGGCCATTGCGGGCCGGGGCAGGATCCCGACGAGGTCGGTCACGCCCCGCAGGTCGAGTCGGGTGAGCATTGCCACCCGATCGTAACGGTCCCGTTCCCGGCACCTCCCGGCATTACCGGCCGAGCTCAGCGCCGTCGCTCGCCTCCGCCCCGAGCCAATATCTGGGGCATGACTGCATCGAGCGCGGAGCTCTCCTCGCTGGCGACGGCCCTCGACGAGCTGACCACCCGCATCACGGCCATCGCCGATGGCTACGCGCGTGGCGAGCGTGACGAGCTGGCCGCCGACCTCTATGCCGTCGAGCGGGCCCTCACGGGCGCCCAACGACGCCTTAGCAAGGTCATCGACGCCGACAGCCGAAACATGTGAGCTTTTGGCCGGCGGCTCGGACACGCTAACGGCGCCCGGATGGGCGCCGTCAGCGGAGCGAGCCGGGCGGCGGATCCCGCACTCGCTCGTGGAACCAGGTGGCGGGAACCGGTTCCACTCATCTAGAACGTCGCCCTCCTGACCCTTGTTCCTGCATGGGCCCGGGCCCATCCCACCGGGAGCTCCGCCGAGGGGCAGAAGTCATTGAGCACGCAATCGACGCAGTGTGGCCGGCGGGCCATACACACCCGGCGACCGTGGATGATCAACCTGAGGCTGAAGGAGCCCCACTCGGCCGGCGGGAGCAGAGCCGACAGCTCGTACTCGACCTTGACGGGGTCGGTCTGGGTCGTGAGCCCCAGGCGCCGGCTGAGCCGCCCGACGTGGGTGTCGACCGGGAGCCCGGGCAGCCCCAGGGCGACGCTGCGGATCACGTTGGCGGTCTTCCGACCCACCCCCGGCAGCGTCGTGAGGTCCTCGACCGACGACGGCACGACGCCGCCGAAGCGCTCGACCAGCACCGCGGCCATGCCCTTGAGGCTGCGGGCCTTGTTGCGGAAGAAACCGGTCGGGCGGATCAGCGCCTCGAGCTCCTCCAGGTCCGCGCCGGCCAGCTCCTCAGGGCCCGGATACGCACGAAAGAGCGCGGGCGTCACCTCGTTCACCCGCTCGTCGGTCGTCTGGGCCGAGAGAATGGTGGCCACGAGGAGCTGGAAGGCGTTCGCGTGCGTGAGCGCGCACAGCTGGCGGGCGTCGCCTGGGTACTCCTCGGCCAGCCTGGTCGCCGTCTCGCGAGCCCGGCCGCGAGGAGTGCGGGGTCGGGCCATGGACAAGCACGCTACTGCCGGTACCGGGGCAGCACGGAGGTGCGGCGCTACCCTCGGCTGCGTGCAGCTCGAGGTGAAGCGTCGCATGGGTGAGGCGGACATCGCGGCCGTGTCGGAGCTGCTCCATCTGGCGGCCCTCGCCGACAAGCACCTCCCGCTCGGCGAGCACATGTGGCTGGATCTGGTCGAGGGAGGTCGGAAGGGGTTCGCCGGCTTCGTGGCCTGGGAAGCTGGTCACGGCCATCCCGTCGGCTACGCCCAGCTGAGTCGGGGCCAGTCGAGCTGGGCCATCGAGTTCGTGGTGGACCCTCACCACCGCGAGCCCGGCGGTACCGTCGGGGTCGACCTGGTGCGAGCCGCGCTCGACGAGGTGGCCCGGGAGGGCGGAGGGCACGTGCACATGTGGGTGCCCAAGCCCGGTCCCCAGCACGACGCCATCGCCGCCGCCAATGGCATGGCCCGAGGACGGGAGCTGCTGCAGATGCGCCGTCCCCTGCCGGTCCCGGGAAGCCGAGATCCCGTGGCGACGCGAGCCTTCCAGCCCGGGCGTGACGAGACGGCGTGGTTGGACGTCAACGCTCGGGCGTTCTCGTCGCATCCGGAGCAGGGCGAGTGGGACCTGGAGACGTTGCTGCGCCGCGAACGCGAGCCGTGGTTCGACCCTCAGGGGTTCCTCCTCCACGAGCGGGACGGGCGCCTGGCCGGGTTCTGCTGGACGAAGATCCACGCTGAGCACGATCCCCCGCTCGGGGAGATCTACGTGATCGCCGTGGACCCCGCGTTCCAGGGACTGGGCCTCGGGCGCCGGCTCCTTCTCGCCGGCCTGGACTGGCTGGCCGGACGGCGCCTGCCGACCGGAATGCTGTACGTGGACTCCTCGAATGGCTCCGCTGTGCAGCTGTACCGCGACGTCGGCTTCACCGTGGACCACGTCGACCGGGCGTACGTCGTCGACATCGGGGCCCGCGCATCGCCAGCGCCAGATGGTGCCGACGGTAGGGCGCGTCCGCCCGCGTCAGGCCGCGCCTGAGACGCCGACCGCCCTACCGACCGAGTACGTCACCGCCGCCGCCAGGGCGGAGATCGCCAGCTGTCGTAGGGCAGAGTGCAGCACGGCCCTGCCCGTGAACCTGGCCAGCGCCGCTCCCACCACCAGGGCCGCCACCACGCCCACGGTGACCGACGCCAGGATCGCGGTCGTGCCGGTCACGAAGAACCACGGGAGCAGGGGCGCCAGGGCGCCCACGGCGAACGCCGCGAACGATGACAGCGCGGCCTGGATCGGCGAGCCGAGCGATGCGGGGGTGATACCGAGCTCTTCGCGGGCATGGGTGTCGAGGGCCACGTCCGGGTCACGCATCATCTCGGTGGCGAGATCATGGGCCACGTTGGGATCGATGCCCCGGCTCTCGTAGATGTGGGCCAGCTCGCGTCGCTCGCCCTCGGGGCGACGATGGATCTCGGTCCGCTCGAGGTCGAGCTCCCGCTCCATCAGCTCGGACTGGGCTCGCATCGAGATGTACTCGCCGGCGGCCATCGAGAAGGCGCCGCCGAGCAGCCCGGCCAGGCCTGCCAGCCGCACCACCCCCGAGGCGGGGTGGGCCCCGGCCACGCCCAGGATGAGGGAGACGTTCGACACCAGCCCGTCGCTGATGCCGAACACCGCCGCCCGGGCGGCGCCCCCCTGCACGTTGCGATGGTGGTGCTCGCCGGCGATGGCGTCAGTCGATCGCGAGAGACCCCGATGCGGGAGGGGGAGGTTCCGTGAGCGGACCCGGTTCGCGCCCGACGCCATGACCTCCACGCTAGTGAGTGTCGACGGCCGAGCGGTCCCCCGCCCCGCTCGACTTCGTACCTGTAGCGTGGGCCGGCGTGGACACCCGCTACGAGCTCAGCCGGAGCCAGCTGGGCGCCCTGCTCGGCGACGAGCCTCCGTGGCGGGTCGGGCAGGTGTGGGACGGCCTCTACCGGCGCGTCGTCGAGCCGAGCGAGATGACCGAGCTGCCGCGGCGGCTGCGGTGCCAGCTGGCGGAGGAGCCTGCTCTGGCGCCGGCGCTGCGCCTCGAGCGCGAGTCCGCCGCCGACCAGGGCTGGACGCGCAAGTGGCTGTGGAGCCTGGCCGACGGCAGCCAGATCGAGACCGTGCTCATGCACTACCGGGACCGGTCCACCGTGTGCGTGTCGAGCCAAGCCGGGTGCGCCATGGGGTGCGGGTTCTGCGCCACTGGGCAGGCAGGCTTTCGGCGCAACCTCCGGATCGGCGAGATCGTCGAGCAGGTGGCCCGGGCGATGCGGTCCTGTCGGCAGCTGGCGCCGCCGCGTCGTCTCTCCAACGTGGTCTTCATGGGCATGGGCGAGCCGCTGGCCAACTACCGCCAGCTGGGCGGGGCCATCGAGCGCATCCAGTCCGAGCTGGGCATCTCCACCCGCCACCTCACGATCTCCACGGTCGGCCTGGTCCCCGGCATCCGGCGACTGGCCGAGGACCGCCTCCGCGTCGGCCTGGCCGTGTCGCTCCACGCCGCCAACGATGCCCTCCGCGATCGCCTGGTGCCGGTCAACCGTCGGTATCCGCTGGCCACCCTCATCGACGCCTGCGGTCGCTACCGGTCCCGAACCCGCCGCCGGGTCTCATTCGAGTGGGCGCTCATGGACAACCTGAACGACTCGCCGACCGACGCCGCCCAGCTCGCCGACCTCGCCCGCCCGCTCGGCGCCCACGTCAACCTCATCCCCCTCAACCCCACACCGGGCTGGCCGGCCAAGGGGACCCCACCTGACGGGGTGAGAGCCTTCCACGACGCGCTGACCTCGCGCTCGGTGAACGCCACTGTGCGCCGGAACCGGGGAGCCGACATCGATGCCGCTTGCGGCCAGCTGGCGGGACGGCCCTCGTCGGAGGCCCTGCCGCGCACGCCTCAGTCTGTCAGGTAGCCTGCGGCCATGGAGGGTCGCCGGTGGCTGAACCAAACCCAGCCGCAGACGCTGCAGATCGGCGTGATGCTGCTCTACGTCAACGCCGCGCTCGGCCTGCTCAGCCTCATCATCGGCGGGGCGGCGGGTCTGTTCGGGATCGTCATCATCGCCGCTGAGATCGCCGGCGGCTACGGGATCGCCAACGAGCGGAAGTGGGGCTACATCGTCGGGGTGGCGGCGGCGTTTCTTCCGTTGGTGCTGCTCATCCTCGCCATCGTCGCCGGCGCCAGCGTCGTGCTCGGGCTGGGAGTGATCGGCATCATCTTCCAGATCGCACTGGTGGCGCTGCTCCTGCACCCGCAGAGCCGCGAGTACCAGCGCATCTGGTTCAAGTAGTCCAGCGCCGGCGTCCCCGCCTCCGGCTACCCCTCAGGGATTGGGGTGGATCGCGTCCTTGTGGACGAAGTCCTTGTGGAGGTCGTTGTGCACGTCGGAGAACGGGGTGTCGTTGTGCAGAACGTGGTCGAAGTGACCCTGGTCGAAATGCACGAAGTCCTTGTGCAATGTGTCCGTGTGCGCCGTGTCGGTATGGGTCGTGTCGCCGTGGCTGGTGTCGTTGTGGGTGGTGTCCGCGTGGTCGGTGTGCCCTTTGTCGGTGTGGGCGCTGTCGGTGTGGGCTGAGTCGCTGTGCGACGTGTCGTTGTGGCTCGTGTCGCTGTGGTCGGCGTGATCGGCGTGGTTGCCCGAGTCGCTGTGGTCCCCGTGGCCCGCGGCGCTGGTTGAGCCGCCGCCGCCGCACGCAGCGGCCAATGCCGGCACCGCCAGCACGGCGGGCATGGCCATGCCGGCGCGCAGGATCTCCCGCCGTGAGAACTGGCGCTGACGTTCGTCGCGATCCTCTGGACTCATCCGCCGACTCCTCCCGCCAGTTCCGCCCGCCAACTTCGCCACTCAACCGCCCGACGGCTGTGACGGGATGATACGCAGCAGGGTCGTGCTCGGCAAGGACCGACGTGACGCCATGGCCACCACGAGGCGTTGACTTCGCTCAACGCGCCCGCCCTTCGTCGTCCGACGACGAGCCCGTGGCCTCGTCCCGATCCTTGTCAGCCATTGGTCCCCCCCGGACGAGATGCGTCCATGTCAACGAGTGCGGCCTCCTGGCCCCCAGACCCGGCGACGGTGAAACCGGCCTCCCTGGCGAGGCTGGCGAGGTCGCCGGCCCGAGTGAGCCAGTCGCCGTAGGCATAGACGAGCACCTTGTCGCAGCGCCCACGAAGCCGCTCCTGCAGCGCGGCGGCGCGCCGCTCGTCGGTCTCCAACAGTCGGCCCGGCATCAGAATCGCCAGCGCGTAGCGCCGCCCCTCGACCCAGAGCTCATCGCTGTCGAACATGTCGCCGCTCACGAAGTTGTCGCTATGGCCGCCGTGAAGCTGACGGGCGTGCTCGATCCGCAGGGGGTCGACCTCGACGCCGAAGGGGACCACGCCGGCAGCGGCGGAGGCCAGCCGCTCCAGCAGGGCCCCGTTGCCGCAACCGAGATCGATGACGTTGCCCCCGTGTTGCCCGAGGGCGGCGACAGCGGCTTCGACGATCGGGCGGTGGGCGTCGTGCATGGCCCCGACGGACGAGAAGCCGTTGTCGGTCGCGTACCACTGGGGCCGGGGGTGGAGGCGGACAGCGTTCTCCAAGCCCCGGCGAAAGCCACGGCTCTCGGTCAAGCGAAGCCTCACCGGCACCTCGAACGGGAACGCGAGACCTCGCACGCCCTCGGCAGGGTGGACGGTGCCCCGACGCCGCACCACGTAGGGTCGCGTAGTCGCGTCGGTGCGGGTGGACACCTTGAGCACCGGTGTCTTGACCTGGGCGATGCCGTGGAGGGCCGACCACTCCACCGACCAGGAGAGGATCTCGGTCAGCCAGTCCATCTCCTCGGTGAACCCAGCCTTGCGGCCGACCTCGATGAGACGTGCACCAAGGTCGACCGTGGCGGGACAGTCGAGGCGGCACGGAAGGTGGGGCACGGCCCGGACGCCCATCCAGCGCCACAAGATGTTCGCCTCCGGTGGGCCGCTCACCTCGATGGTCGTCGTCCCCGCGGCAGCGCCGGCCGTCGCCGCGGCCATGGGCCACGTGGTGTCGACCATGCCGTCGTCGACCCACACCCGCCGGAAGAACTCCCGACAGCAGGATGGATAGCCCAGGTGGTCCCCGATGGCCTCCTGATCGCCGGCATCCCAAGCGGCCTTGAACGACGCAACATCACCAGGACGGCCCACCACGAAGCGGAACACGAACGGCTGGCCCGCCTCGAATGGGACGCCGGTGGCCGAATAGGGCTGGCCCGAGACACCCGTCATCTCCACCGGCAGCGCGTTGAGGCCCTCCTCGGCCCAGGCGGCCCCCATGGAGAGGAACTCCTCTGGCGAGGCCATGGTCACCGAGCAGGAGCGCACCCCCGCCAGCACGGCGCGCCACTCGGTCTCGGCCCACGCCGTGGCGATGCGCTGGAGGCGCGGCTGCCACACCCGCTCAGCCCCATCGTTCACCCAGGCCAGGCGGGTGAAGTCAGGCAGGGTGAAGTCGAGACGCTCCATCTCTGCTGGCGGATGCGCGGCGCTGGGATCGGCGCCGAGGGGATCGGCGCCCTCGGGCGTGGTCAGGGTCTCAGCCATCGCCGTGCGGGCTGTCGCCGTGGGGGATGTCGCCGTGGCTCCCGCCGCCGGCGGACACCGCCGCCAGGTCTCTTCCCTCGCTGATCCAGCGACGGGCGCCGGCGATGGTAAAGGACTGGCCAGCACTCCAGAGCTCGAGGAACGCGCTCTCGATCTGGCGACGCTCCGGGCTGGCGGACAGCGGCTGCTGGCCGTCATCGAGCATCTTGTCCTCGAGATGGCGGAACAGGCCCTTCCACAAGTCACAGTCTCGGGTCCGGTTGCGCCAGTCGCCGTCGATGGAGGTACCAGGGCACTGGCCCTTGCACATGATGAAGAACCGGCAGCCTGCGCAGCCCCCGTGCTCCTGGGGCGTGTGGTAGAGGGCAATGTAACGCTCGAACCCCTCGACCGGTGCCTTCACGAAGTCGATGCCGTCCTTGTTGGTGCGCCCGCAGTTGGATGACTGACCGGTGCCCTCGACCCCGCGCACGGCCCTGGTCGTGTAGGGATCGCACGCGTTCCACACACACGTCGACTGGTCGTCGTTGCCCGACAGCAGGTTGCGCATGTCGTCGAACACATCGAAGCGCATGGCGGAGAGCTCTGCCTCCAGGGCGGCGAAGCCCAAAAAGGCGGCGATGTTCTCCTCGTGGGACAAGGCGTAGGCCGAGCCGATGTCGTCACCTTCGACCTCGAGGTCGTGCAGGCGGGCCGACGTGATCCCCATGGCCTCCAGCCGGCGGAACCAGTCGTGCAGCACCGGCAGCTTGTCCGCCGTGGCGTTGCCCCGATGCAGGGTGACGATCAGGCTCGGGGGAATTCCCTCGCGGCACAGTCGCTCGATGGCAGCCTCGGTCTTGGCCGTGTCCTCCCTCGTGCGCTCGAGGCTGCCGGCCCACCGCACGTCATTGAGCTCTCCTGGACCGTCGATGGAGATACCGACCTGGACCTTGTACCTCTCGAACATTCGGACGTGGTTGTCGTTGATCAGCACGCCGTTGGTCTGGATCCCATTCGTGCCGTACCGCTCGAGTCCCCACGCCCAGAGCGTCTCGAGGTCCTCCTCCGGCACCAGCAGAGGTTCCCCACCGAAGACCGTGAACGGTCCACCCTCTCGCTCGACCGCCGCCTTCATGGCCTCCAGGTCATAGGAGCGCGGGATGTTGTCCGCGTCGCGTATCGGGTTCTGGTAGCAGTACTGGCACTGGATGTTGCAAGCCACACCCGTGGGACGCAGCTCTACGGTCATCGAACCCCCAAGCGCCGCCGGTCCGCCATTTCCCCCCTCGTCTCCCTTGATCCCCCGGTGCCCACCGACGCCACGGAATGGGAGGCCCAGATGCTAAGCAACGGTGGGGTCCCATGCAACCTTTTCCGCGGTTTGGTCTGGCGATGAAAAGACTCAACGTTCAGCTGCCTTGACGCCCTTGTTGTCACGACCGCCCACTCGCCCAAGGACCCCGCTCGTGGTCGATGTGGTCGACGACGTCGTCGTGCTCGACGAGCTGGTGGTCGTGGGCGACGTCGTCGTGGTCGTCGGTGGCGCCGTCGTCACCGGGGGCCGGGTCGTGGGCGGGCGGGTCACCGCGGTCGTGGCTGGCACCGAGGTCGTCGTGGTCGTGGGCGTCGAGCCGCCGGTATTGCTGACGACAAGGGCGATGCCGATGGCGGCCAGCGCAACAAGGACCACCGCGAGCAAGGCGGCGGCGCGCAGACGACGGGCCCGCTCATCCCCACCCGTCGGTGGGCCGGGTGGGGCCACGGGGGGCTCGCCGCCCTCGTCACCACCGAGCACCGCGGTCCGCCCTCCCATGATCGCGGTCGGTCCCACGGGCTCGGTCTCCAGCCTGGTGGTGGCCGGATCGGTGCCCGCGGCCAGGGCAGACGCGCCGGCCAAGCTCACTCCGGCGGCGGTCGCCATCTCGGCGGCCGAGGCGAAGCGCTGACTAGGAAGCCGGGCCAGGGCCCGATCGATCGCGGCCGCCAGCCGCGGGTCGACACCGGGCCTGCGCACCTCGAGGGGGACCGGCTCGGGCCGTTCGGGGTCCTGCACGAGCGCCGTCGCACGAGAGAAGGGACGCATTCCCGCCAGGGCTTCGTACAGCACCGCCCCGAGGGACCAGAGGTCCGAACTTGGCGTTGCCCGCTCGCCAGCGAGGCGCTCGGGGGCCAGATAGGCGGGAGTGCCGATGACGAGGTTGGTCCCGGTGATGTCGCCGCTCTGGGTGTCGAGGAGAGGCTCCAGGCCCTTGGCGATACCGAAGTCGGCGACCTTGACGGAGCCGTCGCGCGCCCACAGGATGTTCGACGGCTTGACGTCACGATGGACGATGCCCGCGGCGTGAGCGGCGGCGAGGGCGCCGAGCACCTCCGAAGCGAGGCGACGGGTCCCCGGTTCGTCCATCGGCCCATCCCGGAGACGGTCGGCGAGGGTGGAACCAGGAAGACGCTCCATCACGATGTAGGGCCTGTCGCCCAGCTCTCCGGTGTCGAACACTCCGACGACGTTGGGATGCACCAGGCGAGCGGCAGAACGGGCCTCGACCTCGAACCGGCGGCGGAGCCCCGGGTCCCCGCTCAGGTCGGCCCGCAGCAGCTTGATGGCGACCGGCCGCTCCAGCCGCTCGTCCATGGCGTCGTACACCTCGGCCATACCGCCGCTGCCGAGCGGATGGCCCATCCGGTACCGGCCGGCGACCATCTCGCCGGTCACGCCGCCCTCGCCCGGTGGACAGGCGCTCGGCCCTGATCTACGGACACGGCCGGCCTCAGCCTTCCCTCACGCCCTCGGGGATCGGCCAGCGGGCCGCGCCACGGTCGGGGGCCGCCAGCGGCGACGACCGCCTCAGGAGGCCCGGCGGAGGCGTCGAGCGGCCCGGCGAGCGCGCCGGAGGTCTCGGCGCTCCTCCTCGCTCGTGCCGCCCCAGATGCCGTACTCCTGATTGGTCGTGAGGGCGAACTCCAAGCACGCCGACTGAGCGTCGCAGTCGGCGCAGATCGCCTTGGCGGCGGCGATGGCTGTCACCGCCACGCCTGTCACCCCGACAGGAAAGAAGACTTCGGGATCCACCTCGCGGCACGCGGCGTGCTGACGCCACCGCTCCACGTCCCAGACTGCCCATCGAATCGACTCCACTGGCTCCTCCGGCGTCGCAGCTCTGATGCACACCGGCATCGCCGAACCCCCTGTGACTGGCCCCCCGGTTGGGATGCCTCCGGGGGCGGGCGCTTCGCCCGGTCCCGGCATTCGAACTCTCGTCGTTCCGCTTGCCAACGCTTCCGGCTGGGCCCAGCCGGCCACCCCGGTTATCCATGTTCCCATCAACGGTCCGAGTCACGCCTATCTCCCTCGGCAGGGCCTCATCTGCGGGAGGCATAGCGCTGCACGATGTCGACGAGCACGCCGGGCGCCTCCTGGGGAATGAGATGTCCGGCGCCGGGCACCCAGACCAACTCCGCCCCCGGGATGGCGGCTGCGAGGTCACCCGCAGCCCGGGTCGGGACCACCCGGTCCCGCGGTCCGGCGACGACGGCGGTGGGGGCACGGACCGAGCTCAGCCCGGCCTCGAGCGCCGGGGTCTCGGCCAGCAGGGCTCGCTGCTCGATGACGAAGCTTCGCCACGTCGCCGCAGCCGGGGCTCGGCCGGCGTCCGCAGCCGGCCCCGGCTCGGGCACTGCCCGCAACCAGGACGCCAGTGCCGGCGGGAGCCGTGTAGACCGGCGCAGGGCGGGAAGCAGCCACCGCGAGGCCTGGAAGCCGGCGAAGGCCAGGCTCTCCCCCAGGACGGGGAGCCCGAGGACGCGATCCTGCGGCCCGAGGCTGCTTTCGGTGCCGACGGACCCGACCAGCACCAGTCCACCAACCAGCTCCCTGCGGCGCAGGGCCAGGGCAAGGGCTACCCCGCCGCCGAAGCTGTGCCCGACGACGGTTGCCGACTCGACGCGCCTGTCGTCGAGCAGCCGACCGAGGGCGTCGGCGTTGCCCGCCATCCCCATCGCCGTGCCGCCCGTTCGCCCGTAGCCCGGCCGGTCAGGTACGAGGACGCGGTGGCTGGGCTCCAGGGCCCCGGCGACGTCGCGCCAGTCGGCCGCCTGCCCGGGCTGGCCGTGGACCAGCACGACCACTGGACCCTCGCCGCGGTCCGTGGTCTGCAGCCGGGGTGCGCACCCGCTCACAGAACCCCGGCCGCAGGGCGCGCCGCGGCACAGCCCTCGTCAGACACTGGTGGCGGTCGTCTCCTCGGCTCCGACCAGGAGCGGGGTGCGGGCCACGAGGAAGACTCCCCACGCCATGGCGACGAGCCCGATGATCTCCAACGCCGGCGCCGCGCCGCGCGTCGAGATCCGCTCGCCGAGGGCCAGTGCGCCGATGACGATGCTCACCACCGGGTCGACCACCGTCAGCGTCGGCAGCGACCACCGCAGGGGACCGGCCTGGAAGGCGCTCTGGACGACGACCATGGAGACGATGGCGGTGACGACCAGGGCGTACGGCTCCCACGTGCTGGTCAGCGTGTGGACGATGCCGCTGTGGAAGTCCTGGGCCGTCACCTTGGTCAGCGCCGCGGCCAGGCCATAGAAGACGCCCCCCGCGGCAGCCAGGAGCCCGGCCCTGACTGCTCCTCCGGTCGAGCGGGAGACACCGACCAAGACGGCAATGGGAACAAGGGTGCAGGCACCGGTGATGGCCCAGGTCAAGTTGCTGGCTTCGTCGTGCCCAGGTCCGGGGGCGGCGACCACGAGGAACAGCGCGAGCCCCGCCACAGTGGTCGCCGAGCCCAGCCACTCCGACGGGGAGAGACTGCGATGAGTCAAGGCGGCGCCGAACGGCAAGGCGAAGAGGAGACCACTGACCAGCAGGGGCTGCACGAGCACCAGGGACCCATGGTCGAGGGCCACGAACTGGAGGACGAAGGCGGCGACGTCGGCCAGGATGCCGATCAGCCACATCGGGCGAGCGACGAGGCCCACGAGCAGGCGCAGCCGCAGCGACCGCTCGGCCGGGGCCTCACCGGCGGCCCGCTGCTGGAGCACCGACGCCAGGGCGTAGAGCAGGGCCGCCCCGAGGGCGGCGAGAACGGGCATCGTCGCGCGACGATACGTTGTGCTCGCATGTCGAGCACCGTCCGGGCCCCCCAGCGGGGCCTCGTCATGGCGACCGGCGCGGCCTTGGCCGCGGCCCATGCCGGACCGTCCGTCGTCCGCCTGGTCCCGTCGGCTGGTCGCCGCCTCCTACCGAGGCTGCACGGCGTCGGCCGCTCCGACCACCTGGCGATCACGTTCGACGACGGTCCCGACCCAGCGTCGACCCCGGCCTTCCTCGAGGCTCTGGCCGCCCTGGGATGGACGGCGACGTTCTTCATGCTGGGTGCCATGGTCCGCCGGGCACCCGGGCTCGCCGCCGAGGTGGCCGCCGCCGGCCACGAGATCGGGGTACACGCCGACGAGCACCGCTCGCACCTGCAACGCTCGCCGAGGGGGGTACTGGCCGACTTGGCGCGTGCCGTCAGCGTCGTGGAGGACGCAACCGGCGGACGCCCCGTCTGGTTCCGGCCGCCCTACGGCGCCATCTCGAGCGGGACCTTGCTTGCCGCCCGGCGCCTCCAGCTGCAGCTGGTGCTGTGGACGTCGTGGGGCAAGGACTGGCGAGCTTCGGCCACGCCGGCGAGCGTCGTCGCCGACCTGGAGCGCGGCCTCGTCCCCGGAGCGACCGTCGTCCTCCACGACTCCGACTGCGCCTCGGCGCCCGGCGCGTGGCAGGCCGCGCTGGGATCCCTACCGCTGCTGGCTGAGCGTGCCCGGGCGAGGGACTGGAAGGTCGGGCCGCTCGGCGACCACGGAATCGTCGGGGTCTGACGCCCAGTCGGTCAGGGTGCGGGCTGGCCGCGGCTGCCGACGCCCGCCTCTACGGTCGGCGCCCCGGACGGCTGCCGGCGACGGAACAACCGCACCATCCCCCACCAGGTCACGAGGCCGAGAGCCTCCACGGTGATCCGCATCGACATCTTGGAACGGCCCTCGACCCGGTCCACGAAACGGATCGGTACCTCCGTGACCCGTCCTCCCGCAAGCGAGGCTCGGTGGACCATCTCGATCTGAAAGCCATAGCCATCGGCTCGCACCGCGCCGAGGTCGATGTGGCGGAGGATGTTGGCGCCGTAGGCCCGGTAGCCAGACGTCAGATCGGTGACGTCGAGGCCCAGCAGCAAGGCGGCGTACACGTTCCCTGCCCGGGAGAGAGCTCGCCGGTGCACTCCCCATTGAGGAATCGAGCCGCCTGGCACGTAGCGCGACCCGACGACGACGTCCACACCCTGGCCCAGTGGAGCGAGGAGATCGGGCAGGGCCGCGGGGTCGTGCGACAGGTCGCTGTCCATCTCGACGAACGCCTCGAACCCACGCTCGAGGCCCCACGCGAAACCGTCGCGGTACGCGCTTCCGAGGCCCGACTTACCCGGCCGCCGCAACACGTCGACGCCTCCGACCTCCTCTCCGATGGCGATGGCCAGGTCGGCGGTGCCGTCCGGGCTGGCGTCGTCGACGACGAGCACGTGGGCGGTGCTGTCGGCAGCGCGAACACGCCGCAGGACATTGGCGATGTTCTCAGCCTCCTGGTAGGTCGGGAGGACGACCAGGACCTTCATGGCCGAGCAGCATACGGGACTACACACCGCCTTTGGTGACAGCCAGGGCAGACCCTGTCAGCCCCGAGACACCGACGCCATGCAAGCATGGGGTATGCGACGCGGCGCGCTCGGATGACCGCTGAGGCCGATGACGAGCACTGACGACCGGTCGCGCTGGTGGCACCACGCCCGGCGCCGGGCCGGCAGCAACCGGGCGGGTAGCAAGAGCCTCCTCTCCCGCTCGGTGCGGCACGCCCTCACCATCCTGGCTCTGGGCCTGGTCGTCGAGTACCTGGTGCTGCCACAGCTGGCCGGAGCCGGACGCTCCCTCCACCTCATCAGCCAGGTCAACGTGGGTTACGCCGCCGCCGGCGTCGTCCTGGAGGCCGCCGCCCTGCTGGCCTACTCCCAGCTGACCCGCGCCGTTCTCCCCCACGGAGCCCCGTCGCGCTTCACGATCCTCCGCATCAACATGTCCACCCTGGCCGTGAGCCACGTCCTCCCGGCAGGCACGGCCGGGGGAACACCGGTCGGCCTGCGCCTCCTGACCGAATCCGGTGTCAGCGGCGCCGACGCCACCTTCGCCGTGGCAACCCAGGGCATCGGCTCGGCCGTGGTGCTCAACGTGCTGCTCTGGATGGCCTTGGTCATCTCCATCCCGTTGCGCGGCTTCAACCCGCTGTACGGGATCGCCGCGCTTGTCGGTGTTCTCCTCATGGCCGCCGTCGCCGCCCTGGTGCTCCTCTTCACGCGGGGAGAGGACCGGGCTGCGCACATCATCCGCCGGATCACGTCGAGACTGCCGTTCCTGGACAACGACGCCGTCACGGCGGGGGTCCGCCGCCTGGCCACCAGGTTGCGCGAGCTGTCACGGGACCGACGCCTGCTCGGGGTGGCCGTGTGCTGGGCCGCAGCCTTCTGGCTCCTGGACGCCTCCTCGCTGTGGGTGTTCGTCGCCGCCTTCGGTCACTTCACGACCCCGTACGGCCTGCTCGTGGCCTACGGTCTGGCCAACGTCCTGGCCGTTCTCCCCATCACGCCGGGAGGGTTGGGAATCGTCGAGGGCGTCCTCGTGCCCACCCTGGTCGGGTTCGGGTCACCCCGGGGGGTCGCCATCCTCGGTGTGATCACCTACCGGCTGGTCAACTTCTGGCTTCCGATCCCTGTGGGAGCGCTCGCCTATCTGTCGTTGCGCGTCGAGCCCGGTGCGTCGCGCCGGCGCCGGGCCCAGGAGCTCGAGGACCTGGCCGAGGCCGCCGGGCGCGAGGCCGAGGATCGTCGCGCCTGGGCGGCCCGTCACGGCCTGCGCTCGCCGCACAGCCCGACCGGTGACGAGGTCGGCGCCGGCGAGGCGAGCGGGACGGGCGACGGGTCGCCGGCCAAGGGGGACGCGCCGCCCGACTGAGGCCGCCCCACTGAGGCCGCCCCACTGAGGGCGCCCGGTGGGACGTCAGCCGCCGGGCCGGTCAGGGCGTCGCTGGCCCGGCCAGGGAACCTTCTCCGTCCAGCTCGTGCCTGTGGGCGTGCTCGACCCGCTTCCCGGGGGCGGGGCGGTCCCCGGGCCGGCTGCGTTCTCGGGCCGGCCTCCCGGGCCGGCTGCGTTCTCGGGCCGGCCTCCGGGGCCGGCGCCCCGTTCGAGAACCTTGTCCGGGTTGAGCCCTTGGATCTCACCCAGGGCGGCGTCGATGGCGTCGAGGCGGGCGACGACATCGTCGGCCGAGCGGTCGCCGCCGCTCAGCTCTCTGGCGCTGACGGTGGTGCGCATGCGCTCGGCGACCTGCTCCACCCTCGCCACCTGGGGCTCGATCTCGGCGTACAGCCGGCGGCGCAGGCCACGAGGCTGCCGCTCGGCGGCCACCAGGCGGCGATCCACCGAGACGGCCAGCTCCAGGAGATCCTCGAGCAACTCCTGCCACGGCGCCTGCTGCCGCACGCCGCCCCATCGTGTGCTCTCGATCGGACCCGTCGACACCACGGAGTTCGTAGCAAGCACGAGCCGGCGATGCAGCACCGCGGCGGGCGACAACGACCAGCGCCAGCGGAGCGGAACCGACACCCCCCGGGCGCCGGGAGCCAACAGCAGAGGACGCTTGAGCCGGCGCGCCACCACCACGCCGGCCACGGCCGAGATCAGGACGGTCACCGCCACGACCAGGGCAATCACCGCCAGCACGTCAGAGAACGACACCGCCAGGACGTGCGCAGTCACCACATGATCCTACGTCCGGGCCCGAACGAGCGCGGCGGCAGTCTGGATCAGGTCCCGGTCCCGCTCGTAGGTCGCCAGGGCCACGGCGTCGTCCACCGCACGCCACACCGCCTGGTCCACCTCGCCAGTGGCGTAGGCCGATGGCTCGGTGGCCCCGGCGACCGGATGCATGAGCCAGTAGCGCACGACCTTCAGGCGGCCCCGCCGGTCGCGATACCGGCTCTCGGGGAGGGGTTCGTCAAGCACGCACCGGAGCCCCGTCTCCTCTTCGACCTCGCGAAGGGCGGCGCTGACGTGGTCCTCGCCGGCCTCGAGCTTGCCTTTGGGCAGCGACCAGTCGTCATACCGCGGTCGGTGCACGAGCACGACCTCGACCACGTTGCCCTCGCCCCGCCGCCACACGACCCCCCCGGCGGCGGCCACGACCGGCTCCGTCGCCGTCTCGTCCTGCCGGCCTCCCGGGCCGGCTGCGTGTTCGGGCCGGCCTCCCGGGCCGGCTGTCTCGTCGGGCGGGCCGGCCTGGCCGCTCAGGTCATCCACGATCGCAGCGACTTGCGCCGGGCTCCCTTCCACGCGTCGGGCCACTCGCGGCGCGACGCCTCTGCTGTCACCGTGGCGAAGCCGAGCAGCTCGCCGATGGCGACGGCCTGGTCGACAGGCGTGTCCGTGGTGATGGCTTCGCGCAACCAGGCCGCCGCCACCACCGAGTCCTGGAGCCGACCGAGCACCTCCTGCAGGGCGGCGACGGCAGAGGCGAACCGCTTGGCCGGGCGCCCCTCGATCCCGATCACCGCCTCGGCGGCGTACCGGCAGCGCTTGGCCTTGATGCGAACCCGGTGGAGGTCGGTGTCGGCGGGCTCGGGCCCGAGATCCGAGATCGATCGGCGGAGCTTGTGCCACGCCTTGCCGACGAGGGTCGACGCCACCTCCTCGGCCGGCTGCTCGGCGACCGCGGTGAGGCGGGGCGTGGCGATGCCGTCGACGAGAGCATCGAGGAGAGCGACGTAGCGCTTGCTGTCGAGCACATCGAACAGGGCCCCCAGGGATGCCTGTCGGGACGCGACCACTCGGTCGATCAAGGGGCCGACCTGGGCACGGTCCTCGGACGGCAAGCGACCGGTCTCTGTCCGGAGCCGATCGAGGAGCACGTCGGCGTCACGAACCTCTCCCAGTGGCGACGCCAGCCACCCGAGCTCCCGCCGCAGACCTTCTGCCCACTCCGGGTCGACGAGGCTCTTGAATGTCCGCAGATCGGAACGGAGCCGCCGCGTCGCCACCCGGGCCTGATGAACTTCCTCCGGGTCCTCGTCGAGTCGCACCCCCGGGTCGTGGTTGACCAGCCGGGACACACCCGAGGCCAGCGCAGCACGCACCATCTGGTCAGCTCGCGCACCCTTTGCCGGCGGGTCGACGTGGGTATCGGAAGGCGCCTGCGCCTGGGGACCCAGGGCGCGCACGACCTTGGGCAGCGGGACCGGGTCGTCCGCCCCCGCTTCTCGGAGACGCTTGGCCACCTCCTCGGCGACCCCGTCAGGGGCGTCGGGTGCCAGCTCGACCTCGACCTCCCGAAATCGGGCCAGGACCCGCCGGCCGTCCATGACCGAGACGACATCGTCGTCCACCTCCGCCAGCGGACGGCCCGACATGTCGGCCACCTCAAGGCGCGCCCGCCGGCTGTCGAGGCGGGCAACGCGCCCGAGTGTCGAGCTGCGGACGTAGGCACGCACGAGCCTCGCCGCGGCCGACGGCACGGACCCCGGGGCGCCCTCGAAGTCGAGCTCGCGGCGAGTGAGGCCGCTCGAGGAGCGGGAATCGCCGGGCAGCTTCAGCGTCCACCGCCCCCCGCTGCTGTCCTCGCCCTGCTCGACCCGGTACCGCAGGCTCACACCCGACCGGGCCAGCCGCAGATCGGGCGTGTCCCAGTAGGTCGCGCGCAACCGGCGCGGCGGAATGGTGGTCACCACTGCGTCCGGGATGGCGTCGGCGAGGTCGGGCATCTCGAAATGCGGGGGGGCCGCCAGCTTGATCTCCCGCTCGATCCCCACTGACGCCGCTATGTCCGGCGCCGTGACGCCAGGTTGTCTGGTTCTCTCCGCCGTTGCGCCCGCTCGCGGGCGGCCTCCATGAGGCGCCGCTGGGTGCTGATCCCCGCCTCGGTCGGCACCCTCGACCAACACCCGTCCGGACCCAGGGTCCAGGCCTGGGTGTCGTCAGCCAGGAGCAGCTCCAGCACCTCCCGGAGCCGGCTCCGAGCCTCGGGGTCGACGACGGGAATCGTCGCCTCGATGCGCCGGTCGAGGTTGCGGCGCCGGAGGTCAGCCGAGCCGATGAGCATCACCTCGGGACGATCGCCCACCCCGCCAAAGCTGAAGATCCGCGAGTGCTCGAGGAAGCGGCCCACGATCGAACGGACGCGGATGGTCTCCGACAGGCCGGGCACGCCCGGGCGCAGGCAGCAAATGGCCCGGATGACGAGATCGATGGGCACTCCGGCAGCGGACGCCGCGTACAGGGCGTCGATGATCGCCACGTCGTCGAGGCCGTTCACCTTGATCACGATGCGCCCTTCGGGACCCGCCGCCGTCTCGGCCTCGATCAGCTCGATGATCCTCGATCGCATGGCTACCGGCGCCAGGATGAGCCGCCGATACGTCGACCGCCGGCTGTAGCCGGTGAGGAAGTTGAACAGATCGGTGAGGTCGGCGCCGAGACCGGGATCGGCAGACAGCACCCCGATGTCCTCGTACAGACGGGCGGTCTTGGAGTTGTAGTTGCCCGTGCCCACGTGGCAGTACCGGCGGACGACGCCATCGTCTTCCTGGCGCACGACGAGCGCGGTCTTGGAGTGTGTCTTCAGACCCACCAGGCCGTAGACGACGTGGACGCCCGCCTCTTCCAGCGCCTTCGCCCAGGCGATGTTGGCCTGCTCGTCGAAACGCGCTTTGAGCTCCACCAGCGCCGCCACCTGCTTGCCCTGCTCGGCCGCGCGGATGAGGCCGTGGACGATGGGGCTGTCGCCCGAGGTCCGGTACAGGGTCTGCTTGATGGCGAGCACGTGCGGGTCGTCGGCGGCCTGGGCGATGAAGGCCTCGACCGAGGTGGCGAACGAGTCGTAGGGGTGGTGGACGAGAACGTCGCGCTCTCGGATCACCGCGAAGAGGTCCACGGCCTCGTCCCCCGCCGTGGCCAGCCGGGGCTGGGTCATTGGCGCCCACGCCGGGTCGTGGAGATCGGGCCGCTCGAGGGCGTGCACGGCCCACAGGCCCTCGAGCCCGAGCAGTCCTTCGACGCGGTACACGTCGTCGGGGCCGATCTCGAGCTCCCGCGCCAGCAGCTCGGCGACTTCGGCACCGGCGGCGGCATCGATCTCGAGCCGTACGGCGCGCCCGAAGCGTCGTCGCCGAAGCTCCATCTCCACCGCGACAAGCAGGTCGTCGGCCTCGCCTTCCTCCAGTGTGAGATCCGCGTTCCGGGTCACCCGGAAGGGGTAGTGGGCCCCGATCTCCATGTCCGGGAAGAGCGCATCGAGGTGGGCGGCGATCACCTCCTCGAGGGCGACGAACCGATCTCCACTCGGCAGGACGAGGAACCGGGGCAGGAGCGGCGGCACCTTCACCCGGGCGAAGCGCTGGTCGCTCGTGACCGGGTCGCTCACCATCACGGCCAGGTTGAGCGAGAGGTTCGAGATGTAGGGGAAGGGGTGCCCGGGGTCGACCGCCAGCGGGGTGAGGACCGGAAAGACCAGCCGCTCGAAGACCTCGTCGAGATGCTTGCGGTCGTCGTCATCCAGCGCGCCCCAACTGGACAGATGGAGCCCGGCCTCGTCCAGCGCGGGTGCGATCTCGCCGACGAAGATGGTGCTCTGGCGGGCGACCATCTGCTCGAGCTTCGGACGGATGGCAGCTAGCTGCTCCACCGGGCTGCGACCGTCGGGAGACGGCGCCACCAGGCCCGCAGCCACCTGGTCCTTGAGGCCGGCCACCCGCACCTGGAAGAACTCGTCGAGCCGCTCGCTGAAGATGGCGAGGAACTTGACCCGCTCCAACAGCGGCACGTCGGGCCTCTCGGCCAGGTCCAGCAGACGCGCGTTGAAGTCGAGCTCGGACAGCTCGCGGTTGAGGTAGCGGACGGCGGGCAGCCGAGGATCGAAAGTCCCCCCGGCGGCCGCCTCGTCGTGCCCCCCTGACAGGATGTGGCCCGTGTTGACCGCCATGGCCCAAGGTTAGCCCGGCCCCTGGCGCTGACAGCCCCGCACGAAGGAGCGACGCGATGGGATACGAGCAGATCGCCTACGAGGTCGATGACCGGATCCTGACCATCACATTGGACCGTCCCGACCACCTCAACGCCTTCACCGTGACGATGCTCCACGAGCTGCTGGATGCGTTCGACCGCGCCGATGCCGATGACGAGGTGCGCGCCATCGTCGTCACGGGCCGTGGCCGCGCCTTCTGCGCCGGTGCTGATCTGTCGGCCGGGCCGACGGCCTTCGACAACCGGGGGCCGAGCGGTCGCGTCGGCGAAGCGCCGCCTCCTCGCGACGGCGGTGGCATCGTCGCGTTGCGCATCTTCAACTCGACCAAGCCCGTCATCGCCGCCATCAACGGGCCGGCGGTGGGCGTGGGCCTCACGATGACGCTACCGATGGACGTGCGCCTGGCGTCCGAGCGGGCACGGATGGGCTTCGTGTTCACTCGGCGGGGAGTCGTGCCCGAGGCCTGCTCGAGCTGGTTCCTTCCCCGTGTGGTGGGCATCAGCAGGGCGCTCGACTGGGTCCTCAGCGGGCGGGTGTTCCCGGCCGGCGAGGCTGCGGTGGCCGGGCTCGTGCGCGAGGTGGTGCCCCACGAGGACCTGCTCCCGTCCGCCCGCCGCGTGGCCGCCGGCATCTCCAACGACACCTCGGCTGTGTCGGTGGCCTTGGCCAGGCGGATGCTGTGGCGGATGCTCTGCGCCGACCATCCGATGGAGGCCCACAGGATGGACTCCCGCGCCATGGCCGAGATGGGTCGATCTGGGGACGCGCACGAGGGGGTGGCCGCATTCCTCGAGAAGCGCCCAGCCCAATTTCGGATGACCGTCAGCGCCGACCTGCCCGAGGTCTTCCCGGGATGGGTCGAGCCGCCGTTCGAGTAAGCCCTGCTCAAGGCCGGCCCGCTCCGGGCAGTAGGCTCCCCTGCCGGTGAGACCGAGACGCCGAGCGGTCACGTCCAGGCGACGGACCGAACTGGGGTTGCTGATCCTCGGGGGCATGTTCGTCGGGTTCGCCTACGTGCTGGCCTCCCTGGGCAAGACCGCGTCCATACCCGCCAACGTGGGGCCCTTCCTCGGGGTCATCTTCGGGCTCGCCCTGGTCGCCCACATTGCCAACCGGTGGATGGTGCCCGACGCCACGCCGGTGATCCTTCCGATCGCGGCGCTCCTCAACGGGCTCGGCTACGTCGTCATCGCCCGCCTCAACTTCAAGCTGGCGGGCCTCCAGGCGGTGTGGACGGGCCTCGGGGTCGCCGTGTACGTGCTCACACTGGTCGTCGTGCGCCACACGCGCGACCTGGCCCGCTACCGGTACCTGGTGGCGTTCGCCGGGTTGGCCCTGCTGCTCGTGCCCCTGGCTCCCAAGATCGGCCAGAACATCAACGGCGCCCGGCTGTGGGTGCGGCTCGGGCCGGTGACCTTCCAGCCCGTCGAGCTGGCCAAGATCGCCCTCATCATCTTCTTCGCGTCCTACTTCGTGGAGAAGCGGGAGCTGCTCACGTTGCCGACCGTGCGCATTGGCAACCGGCTGTTCACCGATCCACGACCCTTCGGCCCGGTGGTCCTGGCGTGGGGCTTCTCCCTGCTCGTCATGACGGCCGAACGAGACGTGGGCTTCTCGCTGCTCATCTTCGTCCTCTTCATCTCGATGCTGTGGATGGCGACCGGGCGCATGACCTACCTCGTCGTGGGTGCGATCCTCTTCGTGATCGGCGCCTTCGGGGCCTCGCACCTCTTCGGCCACGTCAACGACCGCATCGCCGTGTGGCTCGACCCTTGGAAGTACGCAAACGGGATCGGCTACCAGGTGGTGCAGGGCCAGTACGCGCTCGGCTCCGGCGGCCTCGCCGGCTCGGGGCTGGGGCTGGGCCACCCCGGGCTCATCCCCGTCGCCACCAGCGACTTCATCTTCGCCGCCATCGGGGAGGAGACCGGCCTCCTCGGCACGGTCGGGATCGTCATGGCCTTCCTGCTGCTGGTCGGGGCGTCCCTGCGGACCGCCCTCGTGGCCAAGTCCGAGTTCGCCAAGCTGCTGGCCGCCGGCATCGCCGCGGCCATCGGCTTCCAGGCTTTCTTCATCATGGCAGGGGTGGTGCGGCTGCTCCCCCTCACGGGCGTGACCCTGCCGTTCGTCGCCTACGGGGGGTCCTCGCTCCTCGCCAACTACGTGCTCATCGCGCTTCTGATCCGGGTGTCGGACGAGAACGTCCAGCAGGCCGTGCCGCCCGACGCCGAGCGGGTGGCGGTGGCTGCTGGCTGACTGACGGCTGCTCGGGCTCGCGGGTCAGGAGCGGGGTCAGGCGCCCGGAGAGCGGCCCGCCGCCACCAGGACCTCCTCGGCCACCATGATCGGGACCGGCAGCGGCTGGCGGAGCGCGAGGGCGAGCGCGTCCGACGGTCGGCACTGCACCATGTGCGATCCGCTCGGGCCGGAGAGGGCCAGCTCGGCGTGGAAGACCGGGCCGTCCACCCCGGTGATCCGCACCGCGTCGACCTGGAGGCCGAAGCGCTGGAGGATGGTGGTGAGCAGGTCGTGGGTGAGCGGTCGCGGCGTGGCGATGCCCCGCCAGGCGTAAGCGATGGCGACGCCCTCGGGCTGCGCGATCGTCACCCGCAGCTCCCGCATTGGCGCGTCGATCTCTCGCAGCACGACAGAGGGGTGGACGCTGGGCAGCTCCAGGGCGACGCCCATGAAGGCCGCCTGGCGCATCGCCTCCGGCTCGCCCGCTCCCTCGTCGGTGTCGCCCTCGTCGGTTTCGCCCTCGTCGGTGTGGCCCTCGCCGGTGTCGCCCTCGCCGGTGTGGCCCTCGCTGGTGTCGCCGTCGCTGGTGTGGCCCTCGCTGGAGACCTGGCCGGGAACGTCGGCCCGGCCCTCCGGCCCGCCGGGGCCCTCGGCGGGCCCGAACGTGGCCTCGCCGGGCGTTGCCGGGGCTTGGTCTGGCTCTCCCGGAGGCCGGGCCCGGTGGCCCTCGCCCCGGGCCTCGGAGGGAGCCACAGAGTCGTCGGCCCGGCCCTCGAGGGACGGGGTGGGGCCGGCTCCCCCGTCGCCCGACATCGACGCCCTCAGCGGAATCGCCGCATGCCCACGTTGAGCACGATCCCGATGGCGGCGAAGAAGGCGATGGTCGCTGACCCGCCATAGCTCATGAAAGGCAGCGGAATACCGGTGATGGGCATGATGCCCATCGTCATGCCGGCATTCTGGAACACCGAGAGCCCGATGAGGCCGAGCACTCCCCCGCACAGCAGCGTGCCGAATGTGTCCCGCGCCGTCTGGGCAGCTCGCAGGACCCGCCAGATGATGATCCCGAACAGCGCCAGCAGGGAGGCGGCCCCGAGGAAGCCCAGCTGCTCGCCGACCGCAGTGAAGATGAAGTCGGTCTGCTGCTCGGGAACGTAGTTGAGGTTCGTCTGGGAGCCGTTGAACAGTCCCTTGCCGGTGGTGCCCCCCGAGCCGATGGCGATCTTGGACTGGGCCAGGTTGTAGGTGGACTGCTGGCTCTGGTTGTTGGAGCTGGCGCTGCCCTGGGCAGCCGGCGTCGTCTGCCCGGCTGGCGTCTGGTGCACGAAGGAGGTGAGCCGATCGACCTGGTACTGCTTCAGCACGCCGAGCTGGGCGACGGCGACGATGCCGAGCACGGCCAGCAACCCGAGCGCGGCGAGATAGCGGCCCTTGACGCCTGCCACCACCATCATGACCAGCAGGGACGCGGCCATGACCATGGCGGTCCCCAGGTCCGGCTGCTTGTAGACCAGGAAGATCGGGATGCCCGCCATGAGCAGCAGGACAACGACGTGGCGGAGCATGATGGCGCCCTGGCGCCGTCGCAGGTACGAGGCGATGGCCAGGATGAGGGCGAGGGAGGCGAAGGCCGAGGGCTGGAGCTGGAACGAGCCCACCTGGAACCATCGCTGGGACCCGCGGGCGCTGCTCCCGAGCGGGCTCAGCACCGCCAGCAGACCCAGCAGGACGGCGCCGTAGGCGAAAACGCCCAGGATCTCGAACTGGTGGTAGTCGATCAACATCACGACGACCATGACCGCCAAGCCGATGATGGCGTAGAGCAGCTGCTTCTTCAGATAGAAGCGGGGGTCGGCGCCGGCGAGCTCCAGCTTGCCTCGGGTCGCCGAGTAGACCATCACCACGCCCATGGCCGCCACGGCCAACGTGGCGAACGCCAGCACCACATCGACGTGCTGGAACATCGACGTGCGGCTCCGAGCCCGGGTCGGTTGGTCCAGGACGCGTAGAGCCACCATCACCTCCTCGCCACGACCGCCGCTATCGTGGCCGCATCGATTCTGAATGAGCCCCGGTGGCGGCGCAAGCCACCCCTGGTCCGAGCCCGCCGCTCGGGCTACCCGCCTCCAGAGGTTCGACCCGTTTCCCGCCGGCCTGTGAACCTGGGGCCGGGCTCGGTCGGCAAGGATGCCAGGCGTGATCTTCGCTGCAACCACACCCCTGATCAGCGGTCAGAACGACACGGGCTACATCCATGACCTCCTCCGCCAATACGGAGCCAGCGAGTTCCTGGCCCGCACCGTCCAGTTCATCGTCGTCCGCCCCCTCGAGATCATCCTCATCCTCGTCGTCGCCTGGCTGGCGTCCCGGCTCGGCGCCAGGGTCGCGAAGCGAATGCTGCGCTCGCTCAGCACCCGCACCCGACTCGAGTCGCTCTCGCCTCGGGCCTCGCTCCGGGTCGAGACGATCGGTGCCCTGGTCGCCAGCCTCTGGCGTGTCGTGGTCTGGGTCATCGCCGGCCTCACCATCCTCGGTGTGCTCGGGATCAATCTCACGCCCATCCTCGCCGGGGCTACCGTCATCGGCGCCGCCCTGGGGTTCGGCGCCCAGAGCCTGGTGCGCGACTTCCTCTCCGGCTTCTTCATCATCGCCGAGGACCAGTACGGCGTTGGTGATGCCATCGCCGTGGGTGACACCAAGGGGACGGTCGAGGAGGTCAGTCTTCGGGTCACACGGCTTCGGTCGGTCGATGGCACCGTCTGGTATCTGCCCAACGGCGAGATCCGACGGGTCGGCAACACGTCGATCCAATGGGCCCGCGCCCTGGTCGACATCGTCGTGCCCTACGGGACCGACGTCGATCGGGCCACCGAGGTGATCGCCGACGAAGGAGCCGCGGTGGCGTCGGACCCGGCGTGGTCGTCGATGTGCCTGGGCCCCCCCGAGGTCTGGGGTGTCGACTCGATGGACCATGAGTCGATCACCATCCGGCTCGTGGTGCGGACCACGACCTCACAGAAGGACACCATCGCCCGGGTCATGCGGGGTCGCATCAGCGCCCGCCTGCAGCGCGAAGGCGTCGTCCACGTTCCCGACGGCTAGCTCCGTCATCGCGAACGAAGGCAACCCGACGGCGAGCAAGCGCGGTGGAGCACGACGGCACCGCTTACGCGCCTCTCGACTGCAGCACCTCGGTGGCGGCGGTGCGCATCACCTCCAGGGGAGCGCCCTCGCCGGTCCAGAGCTCGAAGGCGAGGGCGGCCTGGTGCACGAGCATGCCCACGCCGTTGACCGCGGTGGCCCCCCGTCGGTGCGCCGCCTCCATCAGCGCGGTCGTCGCTGGCTGGTACACCAGGTCGACGAGGACCTGGCCGGCGCCGAGCCGGTCCGGCTCCACGAGCAGTGGGCGATGAGCGGAATCCCCGATCGACGTGGACCCCGCCGTCATCCCCACTGGCGTGGCGTGCACCACGAGATCCATGTCGCCGATCTCCGCCGCCTGCCCGGTCCGTCCAATCGCGCCCGCCAGGGCAGCCGCCGCTCGACCGCGGTCCAGCGTGCGGTTCACCACCACCACCTCGGCCGCCCCTGCCTGGGCGAGCGCCAGCACCACGGCCCTGGCCGCTCCCCCGGCGCCGATCACCAGGCAGCGTCGCCCTGAGGGTTCGAAGCCCGGCTCCGACCGGAGCGCATCGATGAAGCCCTGTCCGTCCGTGTTCTCCCCGATCAGCTCGTCGTGCTGGCGAACCACGGTGTTGACGGCGCCGAGGGTCGTGGCGGTCGGTGAGCAACGGCCCAGCGCCGCCGCCACCACGCTCTTGTGCGGCATGGTCACGGAGAGACCGTCGATGCCCAGCGCGGCGGCGCCGACGAGGGCCTCCCGCGCCCGACCGGCCGGGACCGGGAAGGCCACGTAGGCCCAGTCGAGGCCGAGCGCCGAGAACGCGGCGTTGTGCAGGGCAGGCGAGAGCGAGTGACGCACCGGATCGCCGATCACCCCCGCCAGGCGGGTGGCACCGGTTGGCCACGCCACGTTCGTCAACCCAGGCCGCGCTGGCGGGCCAAGGCGATGTTGGCGTTCTGCTCGGCGAGGGTCGTCGAGAAAGCCTCCGTCCCGTCGGGTGCGATCACGACGAAGTACAGCCATGGCCCGGGCGTGGGGTTGAGCGCCGCCACCAGGGAGGCATCCGAAGGGTTCGCGATCGGCGTCGGCGGCAGGCCCGGGACCCGGTAGGTGTTGTAGGGCGAGGCGATGCTGAAGTCAGGCTTGGTCAACGTGGTGACGTTCCCGCCGAGCGCGTAGATCACGGTGGAGTCGAGCTGGAGGGGCATCCCCTTGGCCAGTCGGTTGTAGACGACCTGTGCCACCCGGCCCTGGTCGAGCGGGACCTTGGCTTCCCGCTCGACGATCGACGCCACGATGAGGGCCTGGTACGGCGTCACCTTGATCTGGGCTGCCTGCTGGGCGATCCCCATGGCGTTGGCCTTGCTGTCGAAGGCGCGCACCATCTGGCCGAGGATGGTGAGGTCGTCAGCATTGGGGTTGAACGAGTACGAGGCCGGTTGGATCAGCCCCTCCAGGCTCGTGGTGCCGGGGGGCGCGAAGGCCGAGCGGACCCGGCCGCTGTTGGCCGCGGCCAGGAAGCCCGCCGCCGTGTGGCCCGGAAGTCGCCCGACTCTCGCAGCCACCTCGGCCAGGGTGGCGCCGCTCGGGATCGTCACCCGATCGGCAGTCGGCCCCCGCCCGAGGGCACCCACGACGTTGCCGTAGGAGTCGTCTCGACGGAGCGCGTAGCTGCCGGCCTGCACGGTGCCCGCTCCATGGATCCGCACGTAGAGGCGAAACAGCGTCGGAGACCCGATCACGCCGTTGCGGCCCAGGATGTCGGCGGCCGCGGAGTACGAGCTGCCGGCGGGCAGATTGACCGTGACGGTCCGTCCGGGGCCGCCGGGCGGGTTGACCTGGAAGTCGATCCAGACCGCCGCCGCCGCCACCAGCACGACGACGCCAGCCACGCCAGCGAGCACGACCCGTTGAGTGAACGAGAGCTTTCGGCGCCGCCGCACCCACTCCGGCGCGGCGCCGTCGTCGTCGACTTCGGTCGCCACGACGCCCCCATCGTCCTCGGGGTATGACGCGCGCCGAGGTGCCTGACGCCAGTCATTGGCGGTAGATGGTCGACCCTCGACGGGATCCCCCGTTCGGCGGGAGGCCCCGCGGTCACTCATCGCCAGTCCGGGGCGCGCCCCGGCGCACGTGGCTGTCGAGCCATGACTGCAACATGATGGCGGCCGCGACCTTGTCGACCGAGCCCCGCCGGGCTTGGCGACGGCCTGCGCGCCGCAGACCCGACTGCGCAAGGGAGCGCCCGGCGCTGACCGAGGTCAACCGCTCGTCGTGGGTCTCCACTGGCACACCGACGACGTCGGCGAGCCGGTCCGCCTCGGTCCGCGCCTCCCGGGCGGCGGGCCCCAGGCTGCCGTCGAGCGACAGTGGCAGCCCGACGACGACCGTGGACGCTCCCACCTCGGTGACGATCCGCGCGATCTCGGCATGGTCGCGGCTGACGTCGCCCGAGCGCTCGATCACGTCGTATGGGGACGCCAGGGTGCCATCACTGTCGCTGACCGCGACACCGACGCGCCGCTCACCGAGATCGATACCCACGACCCTCATGTCAGGCCGAGGTTGGCACGCACCAGGGCCAGGGCCTCGTCGATGCGCCCGGGGTCCCGGCCGCCGGCCAGGGCCAGCTCGGGGCCCTTGCCCCCGCCGCCGCCCACCAGGCGGGCGGGCTCGGCCAGCAGCTCGGCGGC
>DATBBR010000049.1 GCA_036270875.1 Acidimicrobiales bacterium | reverse complement strand
CCCAATGCTGGGGCCCTCGTACACAGCGACCACGGCTCGCAATACACCTCCTGGACGTTCAGCCAGCGGGTGCGCGCCGCCGGCCTGGCCCAGTCAATCGGGACCGTCGGCGACGCCTTCGACAATGCCGTGGTCGAGTCGTTCTGGGCACGGATGCAGACGGAGCTGCTCAACTCGAGAAGGTGGAAGAGCCGTGTCGAGCTGTCGAGCGCCATCTTCGATTGGATCGAGGTCTTTTACAACCGGACCCGTCGCCACAGCTCGCTGGGCATGGTCGCTCCGATCACCTATGAGAAACTTCACCCCGAGCCCACAAGTGCCGCCTGACTCTCACAAACCGAGTCCAGAATCAGGGGGACAGATCATATGGATTGGGATATGGGGGCCAGATGACCTACGCCGGGCAGCGGACGATCAGCGACGCTGACAGCCACGTCATGGAGCTGGCTGACTTCCTCGACCCCTTCATCGAACCTGCCCAGCGCGACCGTCTACGGCGACGCGCTATGGAGGCGCTGGCGCCTGTGCTCCAAGACGCCCTCGCCTGCGCCGAAGCCCGACGATCCGATCCGGCACGGGCCGCGCAGGCCGAAGGCCGGTTGCTCGACGACAAGGGATGGCACGCCATGGGCGGCTTCGACCCGGCGGAGCGCAGCCGGGTCCTCGATCTACTCGGCTTCCAATCCCAGCTGGTGTTCGCCACCTTCGCTACTGCGATGTTCACGGGGCGGGACGTCGAACGGCTGTACGCGGGCAGTGCGGCGCAGAACCGAGCCATGGTGGACTTCTGCTCGGCCGACGAGCGGCTGCTCGCGGTCGGCTTCGTCCCCCTGGTCGACCCACTTCGCGCCGCAACACTGGCAACCCAGGCGATCGAGGACGGTTGCGCGGCGGTCATGGTCCCCTCGACGGCCGCGGGATCGCGGGCCCCGACCCATCCCGAGCTCGACCAGTTCTGGGACGTGCTGAGCGAAGCGAGCGTGCCCTTCGTGCTCCACGTCGGCGGGGGCGGACGCCTGCTGGACCCCGCCTTCCATAACAACGCCATGCCCGTCACCGATCACCTCGGAGGGGGCGAGAACGTCAGGTCGAAGGACTTCCTCGCCATCCACCAGTCACCGGAGCTGTTCCTCGGCGTGCTCATCTTCGATGGTCTCTTCGATCGCTTCCCGAAGCTGCGGGGAGGGTGCATCGAGCAGGGCGCAGGCTGGGTCGTCTCCTGGATGCGCCATCTCGACTACGGCCGCCGCGCCTTCCGCCGGACCGAGGAGCCCCTGCGCAAGCTCGAGCTCACGCCCTCGGAGTATGTCCGCCGGCACCTCAAGTTCACACCATTCCCGGGCGAGCCCGTGGGCTGGATGATCGAGCAGACCGGGGCCGAGCTGTTCATGTTCTCCTCCGACTTCCCTCATCCCGAGGGAGGCAAGGATCCTCTGGCGAAGTTCGAGGAGACCCTGACGACCACGAGTGAAGCCGACCAGGCGCGGTTCTTCTGTCACAACATGGCCGAGCTGCTCTCCGGCAGAACCTGACACGAAAGGGCTGCGCGAGCTGATAGGGGGCCGCCGCCAAGGGGGGCGGTGGCACCGCGAGATCAGCTCCGACTCCAGATTGGTCGAGCCCACCAGGCCCGGTTGGAGCTCGACGAGCCTTCACCTCTTTCCTCCCGTCTGTCAGTCCCCGTGCATTGGTCCCGTTCCACATCTGGTCGAAAGTGGGCGACGCGCCTGCAGCCACCGAGCCCACTTTCGACAGAGGTGACACCAGGGCGAGCAACCCGCTCAGCTCCCGAGTGCCGGACAGCGGCGGTTGGAGAGCGACCGCCTTCGGGCCGGTTTGTTTCGAGAGCCAAACTGTTAGGATGGGCGTACGTTGTCGCTTCGGATCGACACTTTCTGGTGGTGGGCGGGAGGTCGGTGAGCAACCGCAAGGCGAAAGAGGTCCAGCAGGGGGAACCCCTCCCGCTGGGACGCGCCGCGGCGCGCCTCGCGAGGCACCTGGAGAAGGCGCTCAGCCACAGCGACCTCTCCCTCCCGCAATACCGGGTGCTGATCATGCTCGGAGATGGATCGGCCGTGGCGTCGGCCCTCGCGTCGAAGCTCGCCGTCAGCCCACCGAGCGTGACCGCCATCGTCGACGGCCTCGTGGCCCGAGGACTGGTGAACCGGCAAACCGACGGCGGCGATCGCCGTCGCGTCACCCATGCGCTGACCGACAAGGGCCGTCGGATGCTGTCGGAGGCAGACGCTGAGACCAACGCTCGGCTGGAGGCGATCGCCGGGCACCTGGCACCCCGTGACCGGGAGCGAGCTGTCGGGGGGCTTCGCCTGTGGCGCGAGGCCATGGACGCCTACCTGTCGACCACCCTCAAGAGCTAAGGGCGGAGTCGCTCGTCAGGTCGTCCGGGTCGCGACCGCGGGCCTCGCCGGCCCAGGAGGCGAACAGCGCCGCATAGCGACCCCGGTCTGCCAGCAACTGATCGTGGGTGCCCTCCTCGACGAGCTTCCCGTGATCGACGACGGCCACCCGGTCGGCCCGCTCGGCGGTGGACAGCCGGTGGGCGATGACGACGACCGTCCGCCCTTGCATCAGGCTGGCCATGGCGCGCTCGACGGCAGCCTCGGTCCCCGGATCGAGGCTGGAGGTGGCCTCGTCGAGCACCAGCACTGCGGGATCGGCCAGGGCGGCCCGGGCGAGGGACACCAGCTGCCGCTCACCCGCGGACAGCCTCGAGCCACGCTCGCGCACCGGCGTCGAGAGCCCCTCTGGCAGTGCAAGGAAGCGCTCCTCCACGCCGATCAGGCGAAGCGCACGGCGCACCTCCTGCTCGTCGGCACCTCGGCGCCCGATGGCGACGTTCTCGAAGATGGTGCCGGCGAAGAGAAAGCCTTCCTGGGGCACCACCACGATCCGATGGCGCAGGGAGGAGAAGGTGGCATCCCGCAAGTCGACGCCCGCGAACCTGATGCGCCCCTCGCCGGGGTCGTACATCCGCGCCATGAGCTTGGCCAGCGTGGACTTGCCCGCCCCGGTCGGGCCGACGAGGGCCAGGCGTTCGCCCCAGTGAACGGTGAGGTTCACGTCGCCCAACACCCGGGCACGGCCGTCGTAGGCGAACCCGACATCTTCGACGGCCAGCTCGCCCTTCGGCGGTAGATCGACCGCTCCGGGCCGCTCGGTGAGATCAGAGGGGATATCGATGAGATCGAACAACTTCTTGAGAGCGGCCCCTGCCTGCTGCACCGTGTTGAACAGCTGGCTGAGCTGCTGGATCGGCTCGAACAGGTTGATCAGGTACAGGACGAACGCAGCCACCGTCCCGACGGTGATCAGGTTCTCGTGCACGAAGACCCCGCCCACGCCGACGATGATGGCCATGGTGCCGATGCCGGCCAGCTCAATGACGGGAAAGTACCGGGCGGAGATGCGTACGGCCTTGAGGTTGGCGTCGAGTTGGGCCCGGTTGTGACTGACGAAGACTTCGTTCTGCGACTCCTCGCGCGCGAAGGCCTGGACGACCCTGATCCCCGACAGGCTCTCCTGCAGGGTGGAGAGCGTCTGGCCCACGCGATCACGCACGGTGAGATAGGCCGCGTTCGAGTCCCGGCGAAATCGCACGCTGGCGACGACCACAACCGGCATCGACGCCAGGCACACCGCGGCCAATACCGGCGACAGGACCACCAGCACGACAATCGTGGCCACGAACAGCAGGGCGTTCTGGATGAACATGACGAGGCCCTGCTGCACCAGCGTCTGGAGGGCGTCGACGTCCGAGGTCATCCGGGCGACGAGCCGCCCCGCCGGCTGCGAGTCGAAGAACGTCATGCCCATGGCCTGGATGTGATCGAACACCCGCACCCGCAGATCCCGGAGGAAGCTCTCGCCCACCCTGGTGATGAGCCCTATCTGGGTGCGGCCCAGCACGACCGCCACGATGGCGGCCGCGAGATAGCCGATCACCGCGGCGTTCAGGACCGCGCCGTCATGGGCGCGCAGGCCCCGATCGATCCCCAGCCTCACCATCAGCGGACCGGCGAGCATCGCCAGGGTGTAAACGAGGAGCGCGACCATGGCGAGCACGACCTGGCGCCGGTAGGGACGCAGCATTCGCAGCGACCGGCGCACCACCCGGCGGGCCTGGGTCGACGACAGCTTCTCCTCGTCGGTCACCGCGCCCGATCCCCACGGCATCATCGGGTCAGCACCTGGCTTTCCTCCTGCTGGGCGAGCAGCCTTCGGTAGCGTTCGCTGGTGGCGAGCAGCTCGGCGTGGGTGCCTTCGGCCACGATGCGGCCATGGTCGAGGAGCACGACGCGGTCGGCCAGGGCCACCGTCGCCGGGCGATGGGCGATGATGATCGTGGTGCGACCCTTCATCACCGCGGCCAGGGCCTCCCGGATCTCGTGCTCCTTGGTGGGGTCGACCGAGGAGGTGGCGTCGTCGAGGATGAGGATCCGGGGGTCGGCCAGGATGGCTCGGGCCAGCGCCACCCGCTGACGTTGACCGCCCGACAACGAGAAGCCCTGCTCGCCGACGACTGTGTCGTAACCGTCCGGCAGGTCAACGACGAAGTCGTGGAGGCCGGCGCGTCGCGCCGCCCACTCGACGGCCTCTCGCGGGGCATCGGGGTCGGCGAAGGCGATGTTGTCGCGGATCTTGTCGCTGAAGAGGAACGTGTCCTCGAAGACGATCCCCACCGCCCGGCGGAGCTCACGCAGACGCAGGTCCTGCACGCTGACGCCATCGATGGTGATGCGCCCGCCCAGGACGTCGTAGAAGCGGGGAATGAGGCGGGCCACAGTGCTCTTGCCCGACCCGGTGGCCCCGACCAGGGCGACGGCCTCGCCCGGGCGCACCACCAGGTCGAGCCGGTCGAGCACGGGTATGCCGGCGTCGCTCGGCTCGCCACCCTCCGGAGGCATATACGCAAAGGTGACCTCCTCGAAGCGCAACTCACCATGGCCCGGGGGCAACGTCCTCCCGTCGGTCCGGTCGACGATGGCGGGGTGGGTCGCGAGGACCTCGTCGATCCGCGTGGCAGAGGCCACGGCCCGCTGGGCCATGGCGATGATCATCCCCAGCATTCGCAGCGGGGCGATGAGCATGAGGATGTAGGTCATGAAGGCGACCAGCTCCCCGACGCTGAGGTGGCCGCTCAGCACCTGGTGGCCTCCGTACCACAGCACGGCGACCAGACCGATGGCGGGAAGGAAGTCGAGGAGCGGCATGAACGACGCCCGCATCTGTCCGAGCAGCACGGCGCGGTCGAACACACGATCGACCCACGCTCGCAGCTTGCCCTCCTGGATCGGCTCGGCACCGAAGCCCTTCACCACCCTGACGCCGACCACGGTCTCTTCGACCACGCCAGCCACTCCCGCCAGCTGTTGCTGCAACTCGAGCGAGACAGGATGAATATTGCCGGCGAACCGCTTGGCCACGATGTTGATCAGTGGCAGCGCGGCGAGTGCCAGCGCGGCCAGTCCCGGGTTGGTGACGAACAGGATCACGACCACGGCCGCCACGGTCAGCGCGTTGCCGATGGTGATCGGGATGAGGGTGAGGAACGACTGCACCTGAAGCAGATCGGTGGCCGCCCTGGCCATCAGCTGACCCGTCTGGGCGTGGTCGTGGAAGGCGAAATGCAGGCGCTGGAGATGGGCGAACAGCCGGTCCCGGAGCTCGGTCTCGGCCCGGTAGGAGATGCCGAAGGCGTAGAACCTCCGCAGCCCGGTGCATACGGCCGACACGATCCCGACGCCCAGGATGGCCAATGACCATTGGAGCAGCGCCCGATTGTCCCGGGAGATGATGCCCTGGTCGATGGCGAGCTGGGCGAGGGAGGGCACGGCGACCTTTGCCGCCGTCCAGAACAGGCCGGCGGTCACGCCGAGCACCACCCAGCTGCGCTGGTCCCTCACCGCCCCGGCGAGGAGTTGCCACCCGGCGCGAGACGGCCGCTCCCGACGCGCGGACATGACGACACCCTAGTTCACATGGTTCGAGCGTCAAATTATTAGGGAGGCGCGCTTCGACTTGCCGGGCCGTCAGGCGGCCGGCGTGCGAAAGGCGACGATCGAGCCGTTGCTCCCCTGCGTGCCAGTGTTGGCGATGACAAGGCCGTCAGCCACCGAGACCCCCCCGAATGAGATCTCGGGGGTGATCGATCCCGGCTTCGACAGCGAGAGCTGCGCCAGCGGCAGGCCTGTCTGCTCGCTCCAGGCGCCGATGAAGCCGCCCGACAGCAGTGAGTAGACGACGCCGCTGCTGATGGCCACCGGTGAGAAGTGAACGGGATCGGCGAGGCCAGGGCTCACCCACCTCGGCGTCCCGGTCGACGCCTGGACCGACCAGACGTACCCAGGAGCGGTGATCGGCCCGGCGATCTGGTTGGCAGCCGAGTCGTAGGCGGTGGACCCGATGACACCGCCGACGACCGATCCCGGTCCGAGCTGGGCGTGCCAGACGGGCTGCATGGTGGTGCGGTCGAGGACCCAGTAGGCGCCGCTCTTCTGTCCCTCCCCCACCAGGTGCCGACCCCCGACGTCGATGAGGTTCGGTGAAGCACCGAAGTCGAAGTCGAGCCCGGGCGTGCTGGAGCTGAACACGTCACCGCGCGTGGCCTGGAAGAAGCCTCGAATGGCGCCGGTCGCGAGGTCGAGCTCGAGCATGGCGTCAGTGGTCGGCGCCGCCTGGCCCGAGTAGGCGTTGCCGGTGCCGACGTACACGGCCCCCGTGGCCAGGTCGACGGACGGGGTCGACCACACCGCGCCGCCGTTGAGCCCGGGCGGCACGGTGTACTGCTTCCAGACGAGGGCGCCGGTGGCGGCGTCGAGGGCGATGACGCTTCCGCGAAGGGGGGACGCCGGGTCGCCGCTCACGGCCGAGACCCCTTCGAGGACGAGGAGGCGGCCGTCCGGTGCCGGCGCCACGGTCGGCGAACCGTAGACGTCGGCGTCGGTCGAGGTGTCGAGCGCCGTCGACCACAGCCGCTGTCCCGTGCCAGCATCCAGGGCTACGAGGTAGGGGCCGCCGACCTTGGCGACCGGGACGTACACGGTGGCGCCGCTCACCGCCAGTGAGCCGTTGATCCCGTCGGGCGCCACCGACGTCGACCACAGCACGGACCCTGCGGCGCGGGCGCCGCCACCGACTGCCTGGATGGCGCGGACGATACCGCCGTTCGAGCCCACGTAGGCGATGCCGCCGGCCACGACCGGCGTCCCGGTGAAATCGCCGTCGGTGAAGTCGTCTCGCCACGCTTGGACGAGCAAAGGGACCTTCGTCGCCGCCGGGCCACCGGCGACGGTGCGGCTGTTGGACAGGTCGGCGCCGTACGACGGCCATTCCGTCTGCGCCGACTGCGCGGCGGCGCCTGTCCCTGCCGTGGCTTGCAACCCGAGGGGGACCAGCTCGGCCACCAGGAATGTGGCTGCGGCAACCGACACCCCGAACGTGCTCCGACCCAACCGAGACATCCCCAGCCCTCCTGGTCCGAACCCAGCGAGGTGATCCCCGCGAAGGCTCTACGTTCCGCCCGGCGGCAGGGATTGCCTGCTTGCGATATCAAATGATCCGGGTTACGCCTGTACACCTGGGCCGGCCTCCCGGGCCGGCCTGCCGGGCCGGCCGCCGCCGAGGCGAGTAGCGAGTAGGAGGAATACGGATGAGCCAAAATCCTCCGGTCGAGGACTGGGCCAAGGACTTCGACCACACCGACGAGGCGTGGGTGGCCGATCCTTTTCCCATCTGGGACGAGCTCCGACGCGGCTGCCCGGTCGCCCATTCCGATCGTTACGGAGGCGTCTGGTTGCCAACCCGCCACGACGACGTTTCGGCCATCGCCTACGACACCGAGAACTTCACGTCCCGCAGTGTGATCGTCACCAACCACCGGCCTCCTGACCTGTCACCTCGGGGGATGGCGCCGCCGATATCGTCGGATCCGCCCTTCCACCAGGGTGCCCGGCGAATCCTGCTCCCCGCCTTCGCCCCCAAGGCCATCGCGCACCTCGAGCCCGTCACGCGCGCGTATTGCGAGGAGCTGGTCGCCGGCCTGGGAGACCAGCAGGTGGTCGACGCCGCCGTGGGGTACGCCCAGCACATCCCCGTGCGGGTCATCGCGACCATGCTCGGCTTCCCGCGCGAGGACGCAGACAAATTCCGCGGCTTCGTTGACCACGTGCTCGAGGACGTCACCGCCCCCTTCGAGCAACGCATCGTCGGAATGCAGTCGCTGTTCGGGTACCTCCAGGTACAGGTGGAGGACCACATCGCCCACCCACGCGACGATCTCACCAGCCAGCTGCTCGCGGCGGAGATGGACGGCCAGCGCATCGACATGGCCCACGTCGCCGGCACGATCGCTCTCCTCCTGCTCGCGGGTATCGACACCACGTGGAGCGCGATCGGCGCCTCGCTGTGGCACCTGGCCGGGCACCCCGACGACCGCGAGCGACTCGTATCGGAGCCGCAGCTGCTCCCGACCGCGATGGAGGAGCTCCTGCGGGCCTACGCACCGGTCACGATGGCCAGGCTGGTCAGGCGGGACATGCAGTGGCACGGCTGTCCCATGAAAGCCGACGACTGGATCCTGCTCTCGTTCCCTGCGGCCAACCGCGATCCCGCGGCCTTCGAGGCCGCCGACGAGGTCGTCATCGATCGACAGATCAATCGACACTCGGCTTTCGGGCTGGGCATCCACCGTTGCGTCGGCTCCCACCTGGCACGCATGGAGCTACGGGTCGCGCTCGAGGTCTGGCTCGAGGCGTTCCCGACCTTCCACCTCGCCGACCCCGACGCTGTCGTGTGGGCTGGCGGGCAGGTGCGAGGACCCCGTCGGCTGCCGGTGCGCATCGGCTGACGAGCCTGCTCGGCGGAGCCTGCCGCCGGGCGCGCTTCCGACCTACCTCGCGCTAGTTCGAGCGGTTGGTCGGCAGGGGCTGGATGCGAACGGTGGTCGTGTAGACCTTCGTGCCTGCGGCGGCGGCAGCGGCCGTGTCCTGCTGGAACGGATTGCCGGGCCCGAGCGGGACATCGAGATGGAGACGGCCGCGCGAGTCGGCGACGCGCGTGACCGTCGTGGGCTCGAGTGTGTCGCCGCGGAGCATCACCGAATACCTCGTGCCCGGTCGGTAGCTGGCCGGCGTGGTGACCGAGCCCGACCCGCTCCCGGCGAGCGCGAAGCCGCCGGCATCCGCGCCCTCGAGGGTGCTGAACTCCATCGCCGGGCGGTGCATGGTGACGTCCCAGCCGTAGATCGAATAGTGCTGGTCAGCGATGGTGTAGGTGATCCTCGACGGCGGCGCCGGCGGATGGGCGAAGTCGTCCATGATCGAGGGGATGCTCTCCCGGAGATCCCGCGCCCAGTACGGCCAGGTGTGGGTGCCGGGACCGTAGGCGTCGTAATAACTGGGGATGCCGAGCGACCCGAGGCGGTCGTGGAAGTCGACATTGTCCCTTGCCACCGCAGCCTCGATGCCACTGCCCGATGGGTTGACCGGGGAGGGGTCCAAGGGGCCGGGCTCGCCGTTGCCGAAGTACATCGACAGGTCGGTGCTCCTCAGGTTCTGGGCGAGGGTGGCGGCGTCGTGGTCGGCCCAGTTCACCTCCTGGGTCACCCGGTCGCCGAACATCGAGTTCGGTGGCACGCGGTCCAGCCCGACCTCGGTGGCGTTGATGATCGCCGTGCTGCCGACCTCGACATCGGGGCTCGCTGCGATGTCGGGGGCCCCCGAGTAGGCGAGCGCCGTGCCGAACAGGTCCGGATGGCGAGCCGCGTAGCTCATTGAGCAGAACCCGCCCTGGGAGAGCCCGGCGATCGCCCGGCCCCGTCTCGCACCGATCGTGCGGAGGCCGTGGTCGACCCAGGGGATCAGCTGGGATATGTGGAAGGTCTCCCACTCCGGGCGACCGTAGGCGCCGCCGTTGTACCAGTTCGTGCACCATCCTCCACCGCCGTCGCCGAGGGCGATGTCGGGCATGACGACGATCACGGGCAGGCCGGCGGTGGTCCGCTCCGCGTCCCCCATGGTCGTCCAGTCGGACGCGCCGCCGCTGGTGCCGTGCAGGAGGTACAGCACCGGGTACCGGCGCCCGGGATGAGCGGCGTACTCGGAGGGCAGAAGGACACCGATGTTGGCCGGGCCGGGGAGGGCTGGGGTTGTCACCGTCACGGCCAGCAGCCGCGGGTCGATCTGCCGCTCAGCCGTGACGTGGATGCCGTACCCGTCACTCATGGTCGGCGCCCTGTCGCCCGGCCGGTCTCCCGGCCCAGCCCCTGCGGCAGGCATCGCCGTGGTCAGCAGCCCCGCGACGACCGACACAGCGAGAGCCATGCTGAGCCCCGTCGTGGTCCGTCTCATCGCCGTCAGCTTCGGGGGGCGATCGTCAAGCCGCCATCGACGATCACGCTCTGGCCGGTGATATACGAGGACTCCTCCCCCAGCAGGAACAGGGCCGTGTAGGCGACTTCCCACGCCGTGCCCTGGCGCCCGGCCGGAATCCTCACCTGCTCACGCCGGGCGCTGATCTGGGACGCCTGCCGACCGAGAGAGGTGTCGATCAGGCCCGGCACCACCAGGTTGAAGCGGATCGCGGGCGCTCCTTCGACCGCGGCCTGGCGGCACAAGGACTCCAGCGCAGCCTTGGACGCACCGTATGCAGGAAAGGGCAAGACCTCCCGGGCCCCGACCGAGCCGATCAGGACCACCGCTCCGGCCGCCATGATCTCGAGGGCGTACTTGCAGCCGAGGAACTGGGAGCGGGCGTTGACCGCCATCACCCGGTCCCAGTCGTCGGCGGTCGTGCCCCGGAGGAACATGCCGGCGCCGATTCCGACATTGAGCACGGCGCCGTCGAGACCACCGAGGGCGTCGCGCGCGTCGCTGAACATCGATGCCACCGAGGCCTCGTCGGCCGCGTCACCCACCAGCACGGCCGCCGGCGTCCCCTCGCGTCGGACGAGCTCGGCCGTGCGCTCGGCGCTCCCGCGGTCGATGTCAGCGACCGCCACCGCAGCTCCCTCGCGGGCGAACAGCGTGGCCATCGCCCGCCCGTTGCCGATCGGGGGACTCGCCAGCCCGTAGTCGTGCTGCCCCCCGCCAACGATCAACACGCAGCGCCCCGTCAGCCGTCCCCGGCCTGGCGCGGCTCCCGAGGCGGTCGCCAGCGGCGATGCGCCACCTGCGCCAGGTGCGCCGTGGTTCGAGGTCGTCACGCCGCAGACTCCTTCCCCAGCTCCTTCGTCGTCCCAGCTCCCCTGGTAGGAGGTGACTCCACAGCCTACGGCCCGGCGGCGCCCCGATCGAGCCGGCGACGGGTGCCGCTCGGCACCGATCGGTCGTGGCCGGCGCCCGGCCCAGGCACCACGTCCACGCCGGGGCTGTCCGTCCTCCCGCCGGGGAAGGGCTGTGCCGCCCGGGGCAACGGCAGCCAGAGCCGCGCCGGAAGGTCGTACCGACCATGAGCCATCGACGAGATCAGGGTCCATGCCGTGACCGCGCCCATCGCCGCGAGGGCCAGGGCGTAAGCGATGAACGCCAGCCCGACCAGCCTCACGACGCCGGCCGACACATCCAGCAGGGACAGCGTCGGCACGGCCGCCAGGGCGAGCAGGACGAACGCTCCCGACGCGGCGGTGTCCAGCGGCAGTACGAGGCGCAACACTCGGTTGTCGTCGGGCCGGTGGTCAGTGGTCACGACACTGAGTGTGCACCCCGACCGGCCGCGGGTCGATTACCTCGTGGGTCATGATCCAACGGCGCCGAGACGCCCGGATGCGCGACCTATAGTTCCGGTAGGTCCTCCGCCATGAGACCCAGCCTCGTTCTCCGCCTCACCAGCTTCTCCGCCGCGCCGCGCCACGACTGGTCCGCTCTGGTCGATATGGCGGTCACGGCGGACCGAGCCGGGATCGACCGCGTCCTCGTGTCCGATCACGTCGTCTTCGGCGAGAACCTCGAGCAGTACGGTCGCAGCGAGCTCGGGGGCATCGCCGGCGGGCGGCAGCCCACCGGACCCGATGGGTACTGGCTCGAGCCGATGACGCTGCTGGCCCTCCTCGCCGGTCGGACGAGCCGGGTACGGCTGGGCACCGGCATCCTCCAGGCTGCGCTGCGGCGCCCCGCGGTGCTGGCAAAGTCAGCCGCGACGCTGGACGTGCTGTCCGGGGGACGGCTCGACCTCGGCGTGGGTGTCGGCTGGCAGCGGGAGGAGTACGACGCCGCCGGCGTTCGGTTCGAGGACCGCGGTCGTCTGCTCGACGAGTGTCTCGCGGTATGCCAGACGTTGTGGCGCGACAGCCCGGCGTACCGCTCGTCGGAGACCCTGAGCTTCGGGCCCGTTCACAGCTTTCCGCACCCCGTGCAGACAGACGGAGTGCCGATCTGGGTCAGCGGGACGCTCAACCCGCGGGTGGTCAACCGCATCGCGCGCTTCGGGGCAGGGTGGATCCCATGGGGCGACGACATGATCGATCCGGGAGCGGCAGTCCCCCGACTGCGGGACTCCCTCGCCGCGCTCGGACGGGACCCGCACGGGCTCCGGGTGCTGGGCGGGTTGCGCCTGACCGAAGGACGGGACGGGAGGATCGACCTCGATCGGACCATGGAGCAGGTGCCGGGCTATCTCGAAGCCGGCATCACCGATTTCACGCTGGGAGGCAAGGTGCCCCGCTCGGCGGCGGAAGGCGCCGATGCCCTACCCGCCGTGGTCGAGGCGTTCCGTGCCGCGGCCGGGGCCTGAGGCGTCTTGGGCCCACTTCCGCCCGGCCTGCGACAACAAAGGGAG
>DATBBR010000048.1 GCA_036270875.1 Acidimicrobiales bacterium | reverse complement strand
CGGACCACGTACTCGTCGGCGTCGAAGGTGGTGAGAACGATGACCGCGGGCGCGTCGGGCTGTTCGGAGAGCCGTTGGGTGGCCGCCAGGCCGTCCAACCTGGGCATCCGGATGTCCATCAGCACGACGTCCGGGCGGGTTCGCGCGATCACCTCGAGAGCTTGGACGCCGTCGCTCGCCTCGCCCACGATCTCGAGCTGCGGCGCCCCTCGCAGCATCAGGCTCAGCCCCGCCCGTACCAGCGGGTCGTCGTCGACGAGTACGACCCGGATGGGCTCGCCGCTCATCGTTCCCACGGCAGCCAGGCCCGCAGGACGAAATCGCCGTTGCGGGTCAGGCCGTGCTCGAAGCGGCCATGACTGGCGGCGGCCCGTTCGGCGAGCCCGACGAGGCCGAAGCCGGCGCCGTCCTTGCCGTTGAGCTCCCGACCGACCCGTACCGGGTTCCGCACCGACAGGTTCAGTCCGTTCCCGGGGTGGCCCGTCAGCTCGACGGTGACCATGGCGTGGGGCGCGTGCTTGCGGGCGTTGGTCAGGCCCTCCTGGATGATGCGGAAGGCGCTGCGGCCGATCGACTCCGGGAGGGCGTCGAGGTCCTCCAGGTCCGCACGCAGCGTGACGTGAGCGCCCGCCGCGCGTTCGTCGTCGAGCAACGAGTCCAAGTCACTGAGTGTGGGTTGTGGCCGGTGGTGGGTGACGTCGATGCCGCGCTCGGTGTCCCGGAGCAGACCGAGGATCTCCCGGAGGTCGGCGAGGGCGCGTTGAGAATTCGCCTGGATGATCGCGGCGGTCTCTCGCGTCTCGGCGGCGCTGAGGTCGGTCCGGTAGGCGAGCGCCCCGGCATGGACGGCGACCAGCGACATCCGGTGTGCCAGCACGTCGTGCATCTCGCGGGCGATGCGTGTCCGCTCGCCCGCCCGAGCAGTGGACACCTGCAGCGCCTGTTCGCGTTCGGCCCGTTCTGCTCGATCGTGCAGGGAGGCGATCAGGTCCCGGCGCGCGCCGAGGTACATGCCGATGGCGACGACGACGCCGGCCGCCAGGACGCAGAAGAGCAGGTTCACGTACCACGACATGGTCCGGTTCGGCTGGACGGCCAACGAGGCCTGCCCTGCCAGGACGGACAGCGCGGCCGTGGGCAGGATCTCGCGCCATCGCCGGCGGGCGGACAGCGACACCTGGCAGACGATCCACGGGCCGATCGCGCTCACTGACACGGCGGTGGCCGCGACGGTCAGGACGGTGACGGCGAGCGGCCAGCGGCGGCGGCACTGCATCGCGGCCAGGGACGCGACGCCGAGCGCCAGATCGCCCCAGAACAGCGTCCGGGCCGACTGCCACTGGTCGCCCGCGACCGACAGCCAGAGCAAGCCCCCGATCACGACCGCGAACACAGTGCTCAGCCAGGACGTCTGCCCAGGGGTCAACCGCCGGCCGGCGCGTTCGGCGGTGCTCACCGTTCGAGCGTAGATCGGGACGGTGCAGGCACACAACCGACCAAAGTCGGTGCCAGGAATCGACCTCGGTCGAGCCGGGACCGACCGGTGACCGATGCGCGACGGCCGGGCTGCCCCGCAGGCTCGACACATGATCCTCGTAGACCAGCTCACCAAGCGGTACGGCCGCTACACGGCCGTCGACTCCATCTCCTTCTCCGTACGCCCGGGGACAGTCACCGGCTTCCTCGGCCCGAACGGCGCCGGCAAGTCGACCACGATGCGCGTCATGGTCGGTCTGACCGTCCCGACGTCCGGCACCGCGACTATCAACGGAGAACAGTTCGCCGACCTCCCCAACCCCGGCCTCGAGGTGGGCGTCCTCCTGGACGCCTCTGCCCAGCACGCAGGCCGCACCGGACGCGAGATCCTCACGATCGCCGCTGACACCATGGGTCTGCCCCGCCGCCGCGTCGACGAGATGCTCGAGCTCGTCAGCCTGACACCTTCGGAGGCCAAGCGCCGGGTGCGCAACTACTCCCTCGGCATGCGTCAGCGACTGGGCATCGGCACCGCACTGCTCGGGGACCCCCGGGTACTGATCCTCGACGAACCAGCCAACGGGCTCGACCCTGCCGGGATCCGGTGGATGCGCGACCTGCTGACGGGCTTTGCCAGCCAGGGCGGCACCGTCCTGTTGTCCTCGCACCTGCTCCACGAGATCGAGGTCATCGCCGACGACCTGGTCGTGATCGGGAACGGCAAGATCGTCGCGTCCGGCAGCAAGGAAGAGCTGCTGGCCGCAGCGGGGACGCTCGTCCGGTCGACGTCACCGCGCGACCTCGCGCACGCCCTCGAACGGGCCGGGATCCCCAGCACGCTCGCAGGGGACGGCTCGGTACGCACGGACGCCGACCCTGCTCGGGTCGGGGCGGTGGCCCTGACAGCTGGCATCGCCCTCACCGAGCTCCGGTCCGCCGAGGGCACCGGGCTCGAAGACATGTTCCTGTCCCTCACTGCCGACACCCAACGCGAAGGAGTTGCGGCATGACCGCCACGATCGTCCCTCCCGACACCATCGAGGCCGAGCCGGCCCGACGGACCGCCCAGCCCATCCCGACCACCCGACTCGTCAAGGTCGAGCTGCGCAAGATGTTCAACACCCGCTCGGGATTCTGGATGCTCATCAGCATCGGCGTCCTGTCGCCCATCTCGGCCGGGTCGCTCCTCGTCCTCGGCCTCAACAGCGACGTCACCTACCAGAACTTCGTGAGGGCGAGCGGGTTCCCGATGTCGGTGATCTTGCCGATCATCGCGATCCTGGCCGTCACAGGTGAGTGGAGCCAGCGAAGTGGGCTCACGACCTTCACGCTGGTGCCGAGCCGCGGCCGCGTGATCGGCGCCAAGGCGATCGCGACCCTCCTGGTGGGCCTCGGCGCCGTCTCCGTCGCCTTCGCGGTCGGCGCCCTCGGCAACGTGGCCGGGTCCGCGCTCGCAGGCGTCGACACCGCGTGGGACATTTCGTTGTCCATGGCACTCCAGATGATGCTCTACAACCTGGTTGGCATGGCCTTCGGCTTCGCCCTCGGTGTCGTGCTGCGCAACTCCGCGGCCGCGATCGTGGGCTACTTCGTCGCTTCACTGGTCATGCCGGGCATCCTCGCGCTCCTGGCTCAGGTGCGTTCGTGGTTCGAGGACCTGCAGCCGTGGATCGACTGGCACCACACGCAGGTGGCGCTCCTCGATGGCGCCACGAACACTGTCAAGGAGTGGGCGATGCTCGGCTCGACCACGATGATCTGGATCGTCCTTCCCCTCGTCATCGGACTGCTGTCCCTGCGCCGCTCCGAGGTCAAGTAGTCGCACACACGGGCGGCGCTCTCCGGAACCCCACTGTGGGTTCCGGATACCGCCGCTTCGGGGTGCGTCGGCTTAGCGCCCCCGTCATGACGTCGCCTGGCGGCGAGAAAGGAGACCACAACCATGACCACCTACACCCCGCCCAGCAGCGGCTCCTGCACCGTGCTGGGAGTCCCGTACGCAGACCTGCGCAATCCCGGCCGGCATGTGGGCGTGCTGCTCGACGCCTCGGCCCAGCATCCCGGCCGTACCGGGCGCGAGGTGCTGTCCCTCGCAGCCATGACGATCGGGCTGCCCCGGTCGCGCGTCGACGAGATGCTCGACCTGGTCGGGCTCACCGCTGAGGAGGCCGGGCGCCGCGTCGGCAACTACTCCCTCGGCAGCGCCTAGCCCGGGAGACCGATGGACCACCGCCCTGCTGGCGAAGCGCCCCTCGATCGCGTGGAGCCCGCCACGCCACAAGAGGTCGAGAGACGGACCGTTCCACCGGCCGGTCGAACACGGGCCCTGAGGCCCGAGCCGCCCGTCGTCGAAGTCACCGATCGTGGAGTCACCGATCATCCGACCGCAACGAAGGAGTAAGAGATGACATCACCG
>DATBBR010000047.1 GCA_036270875.1 Acidimicrobiales bacterium | reverse complement strand
TCCCGGACGCCGCAAGTACCGGCCCCGTAGCCGACACGACGCCAGCTGGCGTGCGATGCTCGGTTACTCTCCCTCCGCCGCGTCGCCAGGGCGAGCCGCAGGAGGGTACGTGACCCAGGCCAACGAGTACCGACAGCACCGCTTCGTCCGCCCGTCAGGGGCGACCGAGCTGCTGCTCGTCCGGCACGGGGAGTCCGAGCCGGCCCGTCCGGACGAGCCGTTCCCCATGGTGGACGGCCAGGGCGACCCCGGCCTGCACCCCGAAGGTTACGAGCAGGCGCAACGGGTCGCCGGGCGGCTCCAAGCGGAGGGCATCGCCGCCATCTACGTCACGAACCTGCGCCGGACGGTCCAGACGGCGGCGCCCCTGGCCGAGCGCCTCGGGCTGTCTCCGATCGTGGAGCCCGACCTGCGAGAGGTGCACCTCGGGGAATGGGAGGGCGGCGCCCTACGCCGCCATGTCGCCGAGGGAAACCCCCTCCTGCAGCGAGTGTTCGCTGAGCAGCGGTGGGACCTCATCCCCGGCGCCGAGCCCGCTGACGCGTTCGCCGCCCGGGTCCGGGCCGCGATCGAGCGGATCGCCGAGCGCCACCACGATCAATGTGTCGCGGTGTTCAGCCATGGCGGGACGATCGGCCGGATCCTGGCCCAGGCGTGCGGGTCGGGCGCCCTCGCGTTCACCGGATCGGACAATGGCGCCATCTCCCACCTCGTCGTGACCGGAGACCGCTGGGTCATCCGCTGCTACAACGACGCCGGCCATCTCCGTCCCGCGTTCAGCACCCTGTCCGAGCCGCTCACCTGACCACGACGGTGCCGACCATGTTGATGTGGATGGTGCAGCGGTAGTTGTAGACGCCCGGCGTGTTGAAGGTGTGGAAGTAGGTGCCCGCGACCTTCGTCGAGCTGTGGAAGGTGTCGAAGGTCACGTTGTGGGGGACCTGACCGTCGTCCCACTTCCACTCGACGGTCTGACCGGCGTTGATGGCGACCACCGACGGCGCAAAGCTGGTGTTGATGAGCGTGACCGTCGCCGCCACCGGCCCGGTTGCCGGCGGGGAATCCGGCGATCCGGAGGCCGACTGGACCGGGACGTTCTGGGCCGACGAGCAGGCCGCCGTCGCCACCAGGGCGCACGTGGCAGCCATCAGTGCCAGCCGGTTACCGATCATCGCCTCATCCTCCCAGGCCCATGTCCAGAGTGAGTTCCCGGTCCCGCTGACTCAGGTCGGCTGGTCCGGGCCAGCGCGGGACTCTAGCCACCGCCTCAACCCGGCCGCGTTCGAGTGGACCCCGTTGAGCGTCTCCAGCTTCTCCCGCTGGACCGGGTCGACCATCTCGAGGTCGGCGCCGAAGGCGTGGGCGAGGGCGTCGGCGATGTCCCGGCCCTCCCGCCAGGCCCGCTCCGCCTCGTCGGCCCACGCCCTGAGCGTGACCTCCGCCTCGGCGAGCAGGTCCTGCGGATCCGACAGGACGCCGTAGTGGGCCAACGCCAGCGCCGCGGGCCGACGCTCGGCGAAGCGATGGAGCGAGTGGAGGGCCTGGTCGAGGTCGAAATCGGGTGGCGGCGCGGCCGGACGCAGCACGCCCGCGTCAGGTAGGCGCACACCGACCGCGTCACCGGCGAAGAGGATGCCGCTCCGGGAGTCGTGAAGGCCCAGGTGGTGCCGGGCGTGGCCGGGTGAGTCGATGGCCGTGAGAACTCGACCGTCGCCAACCTGGATGGCCTCACCGTCGGCCAGGACATGGATCCGCTCCGAGGGAGTCGGGTCGAGTCGACCGTAGAGGGAATCGAGGAGGTCGCCGTAGACGCGAGCGGCCGAGTCGACCAGCCGAGCCGGGTCGACCAGGTGACGGGCGCCCTTCTCGTGCACGTAGACGGTCGCCCGCGGGAAGGCCTTGGCCACGTCGCCCACCCCGCCGGCGTGATCGAGGTGGATGTGGGTGACGGCGACGCCAGCCAGGTCGTCAGCAGCCATCCCGAGCTCGTCCAGCGCGGCGAGGAGGACGGGAACCGAGCTCTGGCTGCCGGTCTCCACCAGGACCGGCGCGGGCCCGTCGACCAGGTAGCCCGCGGTCACGCGATCCCAGCCTCCGAGCCGCGTGTCGATCTCGGTCACCCCGGGCACGATGGTGGTCGCCACGGCCATTGACGTTAGCGTGGCTCGTCTCGGTGCTCGAACGACGACGGTGGCCGCTCGAGAAGCCTTACTTGGCCTCCGTCGAGTCCTGGCTGGGGCGCCCGGACAGACACTGAGCCGCGCTCACCAGCGACATGTGCGTGAAGGCCTGGGGGAAGTTGCCGACCTGACGCCCCGCCTTGGTGTCGTACTCCTCGGCAAGGAGGCCCAGGTCGTTAGCCAGTCCGAGCAGCCGCTCGAAGAGGGCCCGTCCCTCGTCTTCCCGGCCGCTGAGCGCCAGGTTCTCCGCCAGCCAGAACGAGCAGGGAAGAAAGGCGCCCTCACCACCGGTCAGCCCGTCGACGTGGGAGGCGCTGTCAGCCTTGTAACGGAGGACGAGGCCGTCGACCAGCAGCTGGCGCGAGATGGCGTCCATCGTCGCGGTCACCCGCGGGTCGGTCGCCGGCAGGAATCCCACGAGCGGCATCATCAGCACGCTGGCGTCGAGCTCGTCGCCTCCGTAGTACTGGGTGAATGCCCCCACCTCGGCGTTCCAACCCTTGGCGCACACCTCGTCGTGGATCTCCTGGCGCAGGGCTCGCCACTTGTCGACCGGACCCTCGACCCGAACGAAGCGCTCGACGCTCTTGACAGCTCGGTCCATGGCCACCCACGCCATCACCTTGGAATGGGTGAAGTGGCGCCGTGGCCCGCGCATCTCCCAGATGCCGTCGTCGGGCTCACGCCAGCCCGACTCGAGGAACTCCATCAGCTTGAGCTGGAGGTCCCACGCCGCAGGCACCGGATCGATGTCGCGCTCGCGGGCGAGGTAGAGCGCGTCCATGACCTCGCCGTAGACGTCCAGCTGGAACTGGTCGGAGGCGGCGTTCCCCACGCGAACCGGGCTCGATCCTTCGTACCCGGGCAGCCAGGGAACCTCGAACTCGGTGAGGCGCCGCTCTCCCGCCGGCCCGTACATGATCTGGAGGTCGGACGGGTCGCCGGCCACCGCCCGCAGGAGCCAGTCCCGCCAGGACTCGGCCTCTTCGATGTAGCCCGCAACCATGAGCGAGTCGAGGGTGAGGGTGGCATCTCTGAGCCAGCAGTAGCGGTAGTCCCAGTTGCGGATCCCTCCCAGCTGCTCGGGAAGCGACGTGGTCGCGGCGGCCACGATGCCGCCGGTGGGCTCGTAGGTGAGCGCCTTGAGGGTGAGAAGGGAGCGACCGACCGCCTCACCCCAGTCACCCTCGTACGTGCACCGGTCGGACCACTCCTGCCAGTACTGCTCGGTCTCCTGAACGACGTAGGGGGCGTCGGACGGGCGCGGCGGCGACTCGTGCGACGGGTAGGAGGTGAACATGAAAGGGACCCGCTGGCCCTCGTGGACCGAGAAGTCGGCCACCGTGGTGAACTTCTCGCCCCGCGTGTGCAGCGGGGTCCAGAGACACACCGCATCGGGCCCGGCGGTGGCGACCAGCCGCCCGTCGACGCGGCGGACCCACGGCATCACGCTCCCGTAGTCGAATCGGATCACCAGGTCCATGCGCATCTCGACGCGCCCCTTGACTCCCTCCACCAGGCGGGTCACCTCGGGATACTGCTCACGTACGGGCATGCAGTCGACCACGCGGGCCGTGCCTTCGTCGGTGTCGAACTCTGTCTCGAGAACCAGTGAGTCGCCCCGGTACCGGCGACGGGTGGCACGCACCGGACCCACCGGAGCTATCCGCCAGTAGCCGTTCTCGTCGTCACCCAACAGCTTGGCGAAGCAGGCCTGGGAGTCGAAACGGGGAAGGCACAGCCAGTCGATCGAGCCGTCGCGCCCGACGAGCGCCGCCGTATGGGTGTCGCCGATGATGCCGTAGTCCTCGATGCGCTGAGCCACTGGGCAACCTTACCGACGGCCTGGCGCCGGAGGCGGCGACGCCGCCAGCAACGAGGGACCAGCGACTCAGCCGGCGCAGGCTCCCGTGCCGCTCGAGCTGGTCGTCGCCTCGGCCTGATGGACTCTGGTGTTCACTCCCGGAGACGCGAGGGCGTAGCCGATGTTGGGGTCCGCCGCCGAGCGGGAGAAGACCACTCCGATGACGGTGCCGTCCGGCTCGACCAGCGGACCTCCGGAGTTGCCGGGGCGAACGACCGACTGGAGCTCGTAGACGGGGCGCGTGGTGAGCCCTTGGCCGTAGATGTCGCGACCGGTGGCATCGAACTCCTGCAACACGCCTGCCGGCTCGACGTCGAAGGGCCCACCCCCCGGATAGCCGAGCACGGCCCCCTGGGTGCCTCGACCCACGTTGGTGCCCAGCAGGTTCAAGGGGGGATCGGCGAGCCCGGTCGTGCGCAGCACAGCGAGATCGAAGGAAGGGTCGAACAGGACAGGCACGCTGCGGTGCGACCCGGCGCGGTCGTAGACCCTCGGGCTGAGGATGCCGGCGACGACGTGGGCGTTGGTCACCACGAGGTTCGGCGCCACGACGAAGCCGGAGCCCTCCTGGATCTGCCCGCACCCGACGCCTTGGATCTTCACGGTGGATGGCGCCGCGGCCAAGGTCGCCGCTCGCAGCGCCGGAGCCGTCGGCAGCGTGACGGGGCCCGTGCTGGCGGGCGGCAGCTGGGCGAAGACGGTGGGGAAGCCCCCGGTGTTGATGAGCCGCTGGATGCGGGCGAACACCGAGGGCGCCGGAGGCAGGACCCCGTCCAGTGCCCCGAGGATCGCGGAACCCCGGATCTCCGAGCTCAGGCGGGGGGCCGGGGCGCTGACGAGGATGCTGGCCACGAGCCACGAGGCGAGCAGCGTGGCGACGAATGCGATCACGGCGCCGAGACCAGCGTCGGCCGCGGCCAGCCGGGCCCGGTGGAGCACGCGCCAGAGGCGGACGCCGAAGACGCGGCCGATGCCGCCGAGGATCGCCGCCAGCCCGAAGACGACGACCAGGGAGATGGCGGCCTTGGCGACCGAGCCGGACACTGCGTTGGCCACCGTGGGCGCCAGCAGCGCGCCGAGGAACAGCCCCAACCAGAAGCCGCCGAACGACAGCACCTGGATGGCGGCGCCGAGCCGGACCCCGTGGACGATCGAGGCAACCAGGAGAACCAGGAGGACGATGTCGACGAGATTCACAGGAAGGCCATGGGGGGCATGGTGGCGGCGAGGGTAAACCGTCTCGAGGTCCTGGAGGGCATCGCCCGCCTGTGGGCCCGGCCCACCCAGGCGCGTCGTGAACGCTGCCTATATTCGCCACGCTCGCCCGTCGTTCCTCGGGTTCCGGGCCGAAACCCACCTCCGAGGGCCCCCCACCTGCCCCGACGGCCCGGTACCGGCCGGGTGGGATGCTGGTCCCATGGTCGTGGTCCCGGACGCCCGCTTCGAGGAGCTGGTGGCCGAGGCCCTCGATGGTCTCCCGGGCGAGCTGGGCCGGGCCATGGACAATGTCTCGGTCTTCGTGGAGGAGCGGTCGCGCCGGGGCAACCTGCTCGGGCTGTACGAAGGCATTCCCCTCACCCAGCGCGCCTCGGGCTATTCCGGCATGGTCATGCCCGACCGGATCACCATCTTCCGCCAGCCCATCTGTGCCGTCTGCGAGACCGAGGCCGAGGTCGTCCAGCAGGTTCGCCGCACGGTCGTGCACGAGGTCGCCCACCACTTCGGCATCGACGACGCCAGGCTCGCCCAGCTGGGTTGGGACTGAGCTCTTGGGATCGGGGCTGGTCGACCCAGCCTCAGCTCACGAGACCAGTCCGGTCGGGCAGCTGACGCCCGTGCCTCCGATGCCGCAGTAGCCGTAGGGATTCTTGGCCAGGTACTGCTGGTGGTAGTCCTCGGCGTAATAGAAGGCCGGGGCCTCGCGGATCTCGGTCGTGATCTGGCCGTGCCCAGCCGCGGTCAGCACCTCCTGGTACGCGTCCCTCGAGCTCTCGGCCGCCTTCTCCTGGGCCGGAGAATAGGTGTAGATCGCCGAGCGGTACTGGGTGCCGACGTCGTTGCCCTGGCGCATTCCCTGGGTCGGGTCATGGTTCTCCCAGAAGATCCGCAACATCGCCTCGTAGCTGGTTCGCTTCGGGTCGAAGACGACCAGCACCACCTCGTCGTGGCCGGTACGTCCCGAGCAGACCTCCTCGTAGGTGGGGTTGGGAGTGAAGCCCCCGGCATAGCCGACCGCGGTGGTAAAGACCCCGTCGGCCTCCCAGAACGCCCTCTCCGCCCCCCAGAAGCAACCCATGCCGAACACGGCCTGCTCCAGATCCTCGGGAAACGGAGGCTCGAGCGGGTTGCCGTTGACGAAATGGCGGTCGGGTACCTGCATCTGCGCCGGTCTCCCGGCGAGGGCCTGGCTCTCGTCCGGCATGTCGGTCTTGTGCCGACCAAACAACATCGTTTGCCCCTCTCTGATGGCGGCGTCCTCGTTGAAGACAACGCCCTGGCGACCACCATCGTTCCTGGCGCGGGCCCTTCCCCGCTGCCCGGCCTTCGGTGTCAGCCGGCAGCCAGCTCCGGCATGACCTTGTCCACCACCAGCTGGACACTCTCCCAGCCGATCGCCGGATCGATCCCGCCGACGAAGGGGTGGAGGGTGACCGCCGCGTGCTCCCGGGCCAGCTTGACGCAGTCAGCGGGGGTCACGACCTGGTACTGGCCGCTGGCCCGAACGCCCGCGACATCCTCGGCCTCGACGCTCCACGACGAGCGTTGGTCGGCGTACTGCCAGCTGGCGTAGGTCTGGGCGTCGTACAGCGCGTGCTGGCCGATCTGGTGCCAGACCCGCTCCGGGTCGTCGGAGACGATGACGGCACCAGGGCCCGACGGCATCATGACGAACGGGGATCCGTAGCCGACCCGCTCGGCCTCCTCGTAATAGGCGCGGGCCAACTCGTCGTCAGCGAGGGGTGGCATGAACGGGAGATGGAACCGGGCGGCGCGGCGAGCGGAGATCTCGGCCGAGCCGCCGATCATCATGGTGGGGTGCGGACGGGTGACCGGCCGGGGCGTCACCCGGACCGTCCGACCCTGGTACTCGAAGGGTTCACCGGCCCAGGCCCGGAGCATCGTGTCCACCGCCTCTTCCACCAGCCGCCCCCGGCGGGACCGGTCCTTGGCGAACATCTCGAACTCCGACTCGCGATAGCCGAGACCAATGATGAGCACGAGACGGTTGCCCCCCGACAGGAGGTCCACAGTGGCCACCTCCTCGGCGAGCCGGAGCGGATCGTGGTACGGCACGAGCAGGGCCGCGATCGTGCAGAGGAGGTTCCTGGTCCGTCCCAGCATGCCGGCAGCCAGCGTCAGCGGCGAGCTCATGTACCCGTCGTCCACACCGTGGTGCTCGGAAAGGACGATGCCCATGAAGCCGCGGTCGTCCGCCCAGCCGACCATGTCCATGGCTTCGCGGTAGAGCTGGTCGTGCGTCGTCGCCGCAAAGGGCGGGACCCGCAGGTCGAAGCGCAGCTGGAACACGTGAATCTCCGTTCTTTCGGGCGACGGCAGGGCAAAGCTACAGTCGGATCATGACGACCATCGACCTCCCGCGGGCCCTGCACCGGGCCGAGGACGACCTCCCCTTCGTGGACACCGGCGGCGGGGTGCACCTGCAGCTGCTGCAGGTCGACGTGGAGCAGGGCCTGTGGGTCGTCAGGACCCGCTTCGAGCCCGGCACCACGATCCCCACGCACAAGCACACCGGGCCGGTGCACGCCGTGACCCTGGCCGGGAGCTGGAAGTACCTCGAGTACCCCGAGGTCAACACCCCCGGCTCCTACCTCTACGAGCCGGCCGGCTCCATCCATACCCTCACCGTCTCGAGCGAGGTGCAGGGCCTGACCGACGTGTGGTTCGCCGTCCACGGCGCCAACCTCGACCTCGACGCCGACGGCAACGTGACGTCGGTGGTCGACGCCGGCACTCTTCGCGATGGCTACTTCGCGCTGTGCGAGGCGTACGGCCTCGGCCGCCCCGACGTCATCGGCGCCTGAAGACCCCGAAGTACGGAAACGGTACGCCAACGTACCGGACGTGGCGGCGCGGCCCGTCGGCGAGCGGGTGGTGTCCTCGCTGCTGCTGGCCTCGTCGGTCAGGGCCTGGGCCGAGAGAGCGGCCGCACCCCGGGGGGCGCCGGTGGCTCCTCCGTCACGGCTGGATCGACCGCCGGCTCCGCCACCTGGTGGCGACGTTGCCACCACCACGCAGCCAGGAGCCCGAGCCCGACGCAGTTGACGAGGTCGAACGGGGCCCGCAACCGGGGCGGCGCCAGCACGAGCAGGCTGGCGGCGGTGAAGTACAGGCTCACGGCGATGAGGAGAACCGTGTTCCGCTGCCTCCGGGTCACGACCAGTCCGGCGATGCCTCCCACCGTGAAGAGGTAGAACTCCGGCAATGCCCAGTGGCGCACCGTGATGTTGCGCCCGTCGAGGCGCTCGGCCGAGTCACCGGTGGTCGGTACGAGCTCGAACCAGGCCTTGCTGTTCGAGCCGAGGACGTTGAACACGTAGAGCGGATTGTGCTCGATGCCGGAGATGCCGCGGTCGGTCAGCGTTCGGCTCCACTTCACCTCGTCGAACTGCAGGAGCCGGAGGTCCTGGAACCGTGGGTCATACACGGGATCGACGAAGCCACCGCTCTGCTGGGCCTGGGTGGAGTACATGGCAGCCAGGTTGAAGCCGTTGGACGTGAACGTCACCGGCGAGCCCAGCTGGATCTCGTTGCGGATGACCCACCCCGCGAAGAGCAGGGCGACCACGCCCAGGAAGTAGAGCGCCCGGCGCCAACCCACCGTCCACCACAGCCACAGCGCGGCGACGACCGCGAGGCCCTGGGCGCTGGGGCGGGTGAGGATGAGCACACCGGAGGTCAGGCCGGCCAGCAGGGGCCGTCGCTCGACGAGCAGCAGCAGGGTCCCGGCCAGCAGGACCATCGACAGCGACTCGGTGAGCAGCATCACGTCGTTGGCCACCAGGGGGAGGTAGACGGCGACCGCCAGGCCGGCGACCACGCCGGCCACCGGACCGGCCAGACGACGGGCCAGACGCTCGGTGAGGAGCACGGCGGCCACGCCGGTGATGAGACTGAGCGCCTGCCCGGCACCGACGGAGGTCCCGAAGACGAAGAACCAGAAGCCCAGGAGCAGCGGGTAGACAGGCGGACGGAAGGCCGAGGGATGCGGAGCCAGAGCGGGGAAGCCCATCTCCAGGCCCTTGCCATGGGCGACGTTCCAGGCCAGCTCGGAGTACTGGCCGGCGTCACTGATGGGGTGGTAGCCGGGAATGGCGAGCTTCCAGTACGCCACCCGGGCGACCACTGCGATCAGCACGAGCAGCGCCGTGCGTCGCCATCCGGTCAGCCACGACGGGTACGCGCTGGCGGCCGTGGTCGCCAACCTTGGGCTCGAGGTCGTCACCGATCTCCCGAGAGCATCGGGATCAGCGCCCGCGCCAGCTCGGCGAGCGAGCCCACGTGGGCGTGGTCGGTGCCGGGGCACCATCGGTACGGATCGAGGTGAACCGGGCGGAGACCAGCTGCTCGGGCGCCGTTCACGTCGAAGTGCACGGTGTCACCCACGTAGATGCAGTCGTCCGGTGGGAGGCCCAGCGCGTCGAGCGCGATGCCGAAGATCGCCGGATCCGGCTTTTCCACCCCGACCACGTCGGAGTCCACCACCACCGCGACCTGGGCGGCGGCGCCGCCGTCCGCGGTGCAGATCCGATGCTCGGCCAACTGCTGCTCCATGGTCCCCGTGGCGTTCGACACGACCGCCAACCGGTAGCCGGCCGCCTGCAGATGGAGAAGGGTCTCCGCCGCATCGGGGACCGGTACCCACGGAAGGCGCAGATACACCTCTTCGACGAGCGACACGGCGTGGTCGAGGCGGTCGTCGGCCACACCGGCAACCCGAGCCAGCACACGGTCGACGACGGGCCAATCCGGGCTGCCGAGGCGATCGACCTCGCGCATGCACGCGTAGTGCGCCCGCCGGCACGTCTCGTCATCCGGGGTCTCGCCGAGGGGCGCCAGCGCACGCCGCAGCTCGGCCGGATCGGGAAGCAGCAGGACCCCGCCGGCGTCGAGCAGGACCGCCTCGACCGGGCCGTCGCTCAATCGCACGGACAGAACCTAGTGGCGGACGTGGGCGGCGTGGCCGCAGCGACGAAGGTCGTCGGCTGCCCGCCCGCCGTGCCCCCCGAACGAGCTCCTACCGGTGGCTACGAGGCGCGTCGGCGGTCCGGAGCCAGCTCGCGGTAGCGGAAGCCTTTCGGGCAGCAGAGACAGACACCCAGCTCGCGCCCCGTTGACCCGTCGTTGGCGACGACCGAGAACCGGACCAGCTCGGAGTGACAGCGTTCACATCTCACGATGGTGACGGTAGGCCCCATTCCTGACGATTGGCTGACGCGCAGTGAACGAGTTTCTGACGAAGACGGACGAAGACCGACGAAGCTGACGCCACGGGAGTGGTCCGGGCGTCGGCCGAATGCAGTCCCTGGCGCGGGGAGTCTGGCTACCCTGGGGTTCCGTGGGGCGAGGGGCCAGGTGCCTGAACGGCCACGAGGTGAGGCCGGGCAACCGGTTCTGCACCGAGTGCGGAGCTCGCATGGCCGGTCGCTGTGTGAGAGGGCACGAGGTTCATCCCGGCAACCGCTTCTGCACCGAGTGCGGAGAGCGGATGCCGGGTCGGTGCGCCAACGGCCACGAGGTCGATCCCGGGAATCGGTTCTGCACCGAGTGTGGGTTGGCGATGCAGGCTCGGTGCGTCAACGGCCACGAGGTTCATCCCGGCAACCGCTTCTGCACCGAGTGTGGAGAACGAATGCCGGGTCGGTGCGCCAACGGTCACGAGGTGGCGGCTGGCAACCGGTTCTGCACGCAGTGCGGGTTGGGCATGCCCGCCCTCTGTCCGAACGGTCACGACGTGGACGCCGCCCACCTGTACTGCACCCAGTGCGGGGTGCCGATGCCGGGGCTCTGTCCGAACGGGCACGTGGTCCAGCCCGCCCAGCGGTACTGCACGGTATGCGGCATCGGGCTGCTCGGGCTGGCCTCTGGTCCCCTCGCGCTGCCACGAGGCCCAGACCCGGCTCTCGTCCCGATCGACGGCCCGACCGACGATGGCTCCCATAGCGGGACGCCACAACCCCCGGCGATCATGCCGCGGGGAGCCCGACACGCCGGCAGCGGCTCCACCAGGCGGCGGCGACCCCGGAGAACGCCCGGACGCTCGCTGGCGATGGTCGTGGCAGGCGTCGCCCACCTGCTGGTGGTCGGGGGCGCCGGGATCAGACGCCGGTCGGCAGGGCCTGGGCGGCCACCGCCGCCCGAACCTCGTCCATTGCCTTGGTCAGCTCATCCAGGGTCGTGAGCTCCCGTCCGACGAGGGCGGTGAGCAACCGCTCCACCGGAACGGCGACCGAGGCGTCCACCTCGGAGGCCAAGCCCCAGATCTCCAGGAGGGGGTCAATGACGCGACTGGCCGAGATGACCGGATCGCGCGAACTGAGGAAGTCGTCGATCCTCTGGTCCAAGAGACGAATGGTCTGCTCCACCACGCACTGACCTCCTCGTTCGTCGGGGAGTTACCTGACCCTCTCGCAGGACTCCATTGTGACTGACGCGAACCGCTTTGCGCGGGCAACACGGAGTAGTCGACGGTTCATTCCCGGACTAGTTCTTCCCCGGCGTCAGGCCGATGAACCGAGCCGGACGGCGATCATCGAGTGGCGGAAGTCACAAGCGAGCCGCGACGCCCGCCGCCCCCATCGGCTAGAAGGTGGCCCGGTGCCCGTCGAATCGGGCCGAGGTCAGCCCTTTCCCGGTGGGCAGGACCGACCAGCCATACTTTGCTTCGATGTCCGACCACGGCGAGGTGGCCACCCCGGGCTCGACAGGCTCCCCAGCCGAGACCCCCGTCGAGCGCCGGTTCGACTACGACCGGACGGTGGCGCTCAGCGACGGCGTGTTCGCCATCGCCCTGACCCTGCTCGTGCTCAACATCAGCGCTCCGGTGCTGGGGCCGGGGCACGAGGGGGTGCTCGGGGGGCGTCTGCTCGACCACGGGCAGGAGTACTTCTCGTACGCGCTGGGCTTCGCCGTGATCGGGCTGCTGTGGATCCGTCACCACATCTTCTTTCGCGGGATCGACCACATCGACACGGGGCTCACGGTGATCAATCTCGTCTACCTCGGCCTGGTGGCGTTCCTGCCCTTCCCTACGAGGATCCTCGGGTTGTACGGGCAGGAGCCCGCAGCCGTCGTCCTGTACGCGACGACCGTGGCCTTGGTCTCCGTCGTCGCCAGGATCATGGTCGTCCACGCCATGCGGGCGGGGCTGCTGTCGGACGCAGGCCGCCGGGAGGTCCGGCGCCGGCAGCACTGGGTGATCGTTCCCATCGTGTTCCTGGTCTCGATACCGATCTCCTTCGTGAGCACGAGCGCCGCCCTGTACTGCTGGGCGCTGCTCCTCGTCCTGCCCATCGTCTTTCGGCGCGTCGCAGCGCGGACCTAGCGCCGGGACGCGAGCAGCTCCGCCATCCCGTCGACACTGTCGACCATGAGGTCGGTTAGCCTGCGATGCGATGGCTGTATTCACCGATGCCGAGCTTCAGTACCTCGCTGGCCAGCGACTCGCCCGGCTGGCCACCGCATCGGCGGACGGGCAACCTGACGTGTCGGCAGTGGGGTTCTCCGTCGACGGGGACACGATCGTGTCCGGTGGCCTGGACCTGACCAAGACCGTGCGCTACCGCCACGTGCAGGGCAACCCGAGGGCCACGGTGGTGGTGGACGATCTGGCGAGCATCGACCCATGGCGTCCTCGCGGCGTGAAGGTCCGCGGCGGGGTGACGCTCGAGGACGATGGCGGCAAGCCCCGCATCCGGATCCACCCCGACACCGTCTGGAGCTGGGGGATCAACGAGAGTGCGCCCAAGCGCTTCGCCGGGATCGAGAAGCGGCGCGTGACCTGATCGATCCCCCAGGGCGGTCCCGCTGAGCCGGCCGGCTGCGCCCCGTCTCGATGCTCGTCGTTCCCCCTTTTGTCGAAATCGGGCGCGGCCGCCGGGCCGAAGACGGCAGCTTTCGACCAAAGGTGGAACAAGCGGAGATGACGCCGGCGGCGGTCACTGTGGGATGCGAGCGGGGTCACCCGGGATTTCCGGGGCGATCATGTTCGGATCGGCGGGTCGCCGAGCGATGATCTGGCGTGAGCGCTCGGGACGAGCCCGGTGAGGTCGACGCGGTGGTGGCGATCTACCGACATGCCCTACCGCAGGTGCACGGGTACCTGCTGCCGCGGTGCGGGAGCGTCTCGGTCGCCGAGGACCTGACCGCCGAGACGTTCGAGGCGGCCGTCGCCGCCAACCGGCGGGAGAACCCACCGGTGCTCACCGTGGCCTGGTTGATCGGCGTGGCCCGCCACAAGCTGGTCGACCACTGGCGTCGCGTAGGCCGCGAAGAACGAGGCGTCGCCATCGCCGAGGTCGGCTGCGACGGGGTCGATGACCCGTGGCAACACCATTTCGACACGGAAGCGGCATACGCCGCGCTGGCACAACTGTCGGCTCACCACCGGGCCGTGCTCACCCTCCGCTACCTCGACGGGCTGCCCGTTGCCGAGGTGGCTGCGGTGGTGGACCGAAGCGTGCACGCCACCGAGACGCTCCTTATGCGCGCCAAGGCGGCGCTGCGTCGCGTCTATCGGGAGGAAGAGGGCAACTGATGTCCGATCCAATCGATCCACTCGACGACCTTCGGCTGCCGATCGTCCCAGTCGAACCCCGGCCCGGGTTCGCCGCCGCGCTGCTGCGACGGATCGCGGACCAGGAGGAGCCGGCATCGCAGGCCAGCGCGACCGTCCGCTACTTCGTCGACGATCTGGACGCTGCCGTCGACTTCTACCGGGACCTGCTCGGCTTCGAGGAGGAACTGCGACCCTCGCCGTCGTTCGCCATGCTCTATCGGGGCGACCTGCGCCTGCTGCTCAGCGTGCCCGGCGAGCCGCACACCATGCCCGACGGGACACTGCCTGAGCCCGGTGGCTGGAACCGCATCTCCCTGCACGTATCAGGCCTTGACGTCATCGTCGCTGATCTCCGAGAGCGGGGGGCTCGCTTCCGCAACGACATCAGCGTCGGAGTCGGCGTTCGACTTGTCCTGGTCGTGGACCCCGCAGGGAACCTGATCGAGCTGTTCGAGCCCCTCGCCGGCTACCACGAGCGGGCGACGAGCCCCGTTCGATAGCCAGAGAGCGCCTACCAGGAGAGGAGATCCCATGACAACCACGACCGTGCGGTACTTCGTCGACGATCTGGACGCTGCGGTCGATTTCTACAGGGACATGCTCGGCTTCGAGGAGGAACTGCGGCCGTCGCCGTCGTTCGCCATGCTCTACCGCGGCGACCTCCGTCTGCTGCTCAGCGTGCCGGGCGGCGGTGGCGGCGGAGGCGCGGCCCTGTCCGATGGAACAGTGCCGGAGGCGGGCGGCTGGAACCGCTTCGCCCTACAGGTCGCCGACCTCGAGGCCACCGTCACGGAGCTGCGCGCCAAGGGAGCCGGTTTTCGCAACGACATCGTCACCGGTGTCGGCGTCAAGCAGATCCTGCTCCAGGATCCCGCCGGGAACCTGATCGAGCTGTTCCAACCGCTCGCCGCCTATCACGAGCGGCCGCAGCCGACCGCGGGGTGATTCCCCGGGCACTGGTGCGCCGTGCGTCGGGCGGCCTGCCGGGGCAGACTGAGGGAGGGGTCACGATTGGCTCCTGGCCTGCAGGCGGGAGAGGAGAAGCCATGACCACGAAGGCGGACTTCACGGCGGAGGAGTGGGCGCTGGTGCTGGAAGCGCCACCGAGCGCCGGGATCATCGTCGTCACAGCACAGCGCGGCGGGACCCTCCGCGAGACCGTCGCAATGGCGAAGGCCTACGGCGAAGCGCGCCGCTTGCACGGCGAGAGTGAGCTGCTCGACGAGATCGTGGCGGCCAAGCCTGAACGTGACCACTCGCGCTACCACTCGGTCGAGGAGCTCAAGCAACACGGTCTACAGCATCTTCGAGACGCCATCGGCCTCCTGGAGCAGAAGGCGTCCCCGCAGGAGGTCGAGGACTACCGGCGCTTCATCATGAACCTGGCTACCACGGTGGCGCATGCGCACCGCGAGAGTGGGCAGGAGGTGGGGGAAGCCGAGCAGGCGGCTCTCGACGACATCGCCGGGAGCCTCGGTGGGAGCTCGGGCACAGCCACGGCCGGCGCCAGTTGACGTCGAGATACCCAATGGCACGCGAGGGCTGGATCGCGACCGCCCGAACTCTCGAAGGGGCTCCTGCGCTTGCGGTCTGACAGCGCCGTACCAAACGATCGATGATGGCGCTATGGAGCTGGCAACCCTTCAGGAGCTCATGGCGCAGACCTATGGACGCCGAGACGAAGCGCGAGGCGTCAGCGCCACATTGGCGTGGCTGACAGAGGAGCTGGGCGAGCTCGCCAGGTCCGTACGGAAGGGTGACCGGCAGGAGCAGCTGCACGAGATGGGCGACGTGCTGGCGTGGTTGGCATCTCTGGCCAACCAGCTGGACCTCTCCTTGGACGAGGCCGCTGCTCGGTACCACGACGGGTGTCCGAAGTGTGGTCGACGGCCCTGTCGCTGTCCGTAGCCGACCCGATGGCCGCTTCCGGGTCCCGCCTGCAGATCCCCGGGCAGGCTGTGGGAGCCTGGAGATATGAGCACCGCCAAGCGCAGGCGTCAGCGAACGAACCGCCAGGCCCGCCGGGAGGCCGAGCGGCCGGTTCCGGTGGTCACCGACGCCGATCTGGCCGGCCTGTTGGCAGATGTCACCGTTCGCGACGACTGCGAGCACGCCGTCACCAGAGCCACGGCGGACGGCATCGTGCTCCTCCGCTGTACCGTGGGCGCCGCCGTGCCCGGCGGCTGCCCCCGGGACTGCGCGAGCTTCGAACGGCGACGGGTGGGTGGCCTCGGGCTCTGAGCGCTCAAGCCGCTGGACCGGTCGCCAGGGTGACGCTCGCCGTGTGCTGCTGGCCAGCGCCGTCGACCCAGCCGAGCTGCACCTTGTCGCCCGGGTGGTTGCCCTGCATCAAGTTGGAGAGCGTCGTTGCGGAGTCGACGGTCTGCCCGCCGAGCGACACGATCTCGTCACCAGCGGTCAAGCCTGCTTGCTGGGCCGGCGACCCGGACTCGACTCCGATCACAAGGGCCCCGGAGCTCGATGACCCACCGGAGGAGCCGGAGGAAGCCGGGAACTCGACGCCCAGGAAGGCGGCGGAGCCGATGTGCACTGTGGCCGATGAACGACCCGCTTCGATCTGCTTGGCGATCGTCGATGCCTGGTTGATGGGGATGGCGAACGCCTGACTACCGCCGGACTGGAACCGGAACCCGCTCGAAGCGGCAGTGTCGATAGCTATCACCTGGCCCGACGAGTTGACCAGGGGGCCACCGGAGTCACCGGGCTGGATCGGGGCATTCGTCTCGAAGAGGCCGGTCAACTGCTCCGAGCTACCGCCGCCCTGGTCGCTGGCGGTGATCGACTGGCCGAGGCCGGTGACGGTTCCAGTGACGACGCTGGGAGTCCCCCCGGTGCCGCCGGCATTGCCGACCGCGGTCACCGCATCTCCGACGGCGACCTTCGTGGAGTTCCCGAGGGCGACCGTCTTGAGCCCCGATGCTCCCTTGAGCTGGAGGACTGCGATGTCATCGGTCTTGTCGGTACCGACAACGGTCGCGGCGTAGGTACGGCCGTTGCCGACGTCGGTGACATTGACGCTCGTGGCTCCGGCGACTACGTGATTGTTGGTGAGAACCGCACCCGACGAGCTGAGCACGATCCCGGTTCCGGCGGCGCGGCCACCCTGGAGACCGAGCGTCGTGTTCACGTCCACGACGCCCTGGTCGACCGCTGCTGCGGTCGAGCCTCCGTTACTCGTCGCCGCGCTGGTGGTCGACCCTGTGTGGCGGACCAACACAGCCCTGCCCACTCCGAGACTGCCCACGATGACGAGCCCGACCGCCGCGGCGGTGAGGGCAAGTACGTAGGAGTGACGTCTCCTCGGCGGAGGTGGAGCCGGATACCAGCCCGCGGGGGGACCCCAGACACCCGAGCCGCCGTTATCGTCGCCCCCAGCGGCCGCGTCGTCTGGCGGTTGCTCTGTGCGCTGGGCGTGCACCGGGGCAGTCAAGGTGCCCAGTGGCGCCCCCCCCTGCTCCGGCGTTTCCGATGATGGATGCAGTTCGGACATGGCGCTTTCCCTGCCTTACCGGCCTCTGATGTGGCT